>CBFGPJ010000029.1:0-12450 GCA_965650615.1 uncultured Fluviicola sp.
GAGCGGGAAGTGCATGAAATTACTGACAAAGCGAAGGAACTGGCAAAGAAGATCACGATTAATTACCGTTGATGGGTTAGTGAATTCTCTGGATTTCACTAATAGTGCGCCCTTAAGTGTTTTTAACGGTTAATTCCATTCTTTGAAAAGCAGTTTTCCGGAGAGTATATTTTTCCGGAAACGCTCTGATAATGTGCCTCTAAAGGTTTTTAACGGTTAATACAACGGCTAAGTTTAAACAATTGTTTTCGGTAATGAAAAAATCACTATATTAAAAGGATATGCCCCGTATAATTATCATTGGCGGAGGACCCGCAGGTCTTATGGCCGCAACGCAATTGCTGAAAAGTGAGTGCGAAATCCTATTGCTGGACCAAAAATCAAGTGTAGGAAGAAAATTCCTCGTTGCCGGTGATGGCGGATTTAATCTCACACATTCCGAAACTCCGAGTGAATTTAGGGAAAAGTATGATTCGGACTGGATAAAACAAGCTGTTAGGCAGTTTTCGAATAAGGATTGGATCAAATTCCTGAAACAGATTGGTATTGAGACGAAGGTCGGCTCTTCAGGGAAAATCTTCCCGGAGGACGCGATCAAACCAATCCAGGTGTTGAATGCCTGGAAGGAATTCCTGGGATCAAAAGTGCAATTTGCTCTAAATACCCGATTCATCGACTTCAATCAAAAACAGGTGGAGATAGAACGGGATACTTCGACTACGCTCAGTAACCCTGGAAAAACAGAGAAAATCAATTTCGATTACCTGGTTTTGGCTTTGGGTGGAAAATCCTGGCCGGTTACAGGTTCGGATGGCACGTGGACTGAGATCTTTGAGCAAAAAGGAATTGGTTTGAATCCTTTTCAGGCCAGTAATTCCGGACTCGTTCTTTATGAAAACTGGTTGGGAGATCTGGAGGGAAAGATCCTGAAAAATATTCGCGTTTCCTGCGGAAATCAAAGTTGCTCCGGAGATTTGGTTTGCACGACTTACGGTTTGGAAGGAAAACCGGCTTATGCGATCAATGGTGCGCTTCGAAAGATGGAAAAACCGGTCTTCAAAGTAGACCTGAAACCCCAAATGACACAGCAAAGAGTCTTTGAAGTTTTGAAAAAGGCAAAGAATCCGTCGCAAGGGCTGAAAGAGTTGAAATTGGGTGAAGTAGCCATTTTTTGGATCAGGAATTTTGTGTCCAAGCAACGTTTTTTGGATCCAAAGGAATTAGCGAAGGCGATCAAAGAGTTCCCCATTGGGATTAAGGGTTTCCGACCAATTGAGGAAGTGATTTCCTGTGCCGGAGGTGTCGCGGATTCTGAAATCTCGGAATCGGGCGAGCTGAATAAATTTCCGGGTGTATTTGTTGCCGGTGAAATGATCGATTGGGATGCACCTACAGGCGGTTATCTCATACAGGGATGTGTTTCCAGTGGATACGTTGCGGGGAAAGCGATTTCTCGTGCCTTCGACTCCGCTCAGTCACCGGAGTAAAATATAGTATTGAATTTCAGCGGGGTTGTAGCTAGAATCATGAAGAAATAGTGAATCAGATCAATTACAAATAATTTCATCGACCAAGGCGGCTGAGCGGAGTCGAAGTCACTGGTCGATCCGCGGTAAATTAATCTTCTCTTTTACAATAAATCCTGTTGGGAATTGCGCCACAGTAGCGGCTTTTACTTTTTCAGCTTCCAATTGCGTTCTGAAATCACCTACTTTCAAAAAATAATGTGGAGCAACAAATTCTACGTAGGTGTCAACCTTCGGAAATTGTGCCGAAAATTTTGATCGTGCATCATCAATAAACGATTTATTGGAATCGAACGCCAACTGCAAACGGTACCCGTTAATTTCAGTTGCCGCAGCTGATCCCTGACCTTGAGCACGCACCAAATCATCGATTCTACTGTCTTTTACAATAGTAACCTGTGCATTTCCAAATGAGGAGATAGCGGATAAGATTGTAATCAGAATCACATTTTTCATAACAAATCGCTTTTGGCAAAGTTAATTGAATTTTTGCACGTGTTGAATTTCACCGGAATTTCAAGAATCTGTTTGAAAAAATCATGCCGTAAAACAAGGCTTAGAATGCCCAAAACGGATGTAAGTTGTAGCAAATTAGGGGATTGTTAAGAAATGTGAAAGAATCGAGTTATTTAGAATCATTTTAAATTAAAAAATCGGGCGCAGAAATTGTCATAAAACTGTCACAGAAACCCCTTATTCTTCTAAATTTGCCATCGTTAATTGCTGTGTTAACATAGGGTTGGCAACTTATTTTAGAAACAAAAATATCTAATAATCAGATGTTTAGAAGTATAAAACAATGGTGTATCGGTGCGCTTTCAACAGTATTTGTTGTTGGTGCATTTGATAGTTTCGCTGCGGCTCCGGATGGTGGAGCGCTGTTCAAGGCAAAGTGTGCTACATGTCACTCTCCACACAAAGATGGTACGGGTCCTAAGCTCTTTAAAGTTCGTGAAAAATGGGCTGCTGAAGGTGCGAAAGAGGGGTCTATCTATCAGTGGGTAGCGAACTGGAATGCCGCTGCTGCCGCAGATCCGTATGCGAAAAAAGTTTCTGGTTTGAAGTCGACGGCAATGAATACATTCCCGGATTTGGCTGGAAAAACCGAAGATATCGATGCGATCTTCAATTGGGTTGATGAGCAACCAGATCCTTCTCAGGTAAAAGAGGGTGATGTTGCTGCAGGTCCCGGTGCTGCTGATGAAGTAGAAGAAGATGGTCTTTCATGGGTTTGGATCCTGATGGGAGTTGTTTTCATCGTGATCATTATGGCTGTAGGTGGTGTTCGTCGTCAGTTGAGAAACGCAACGAGAGAACATGAAGGTCAGTCTGTAAATGATGACCTTTCATTCGGACAAGAATTCAAAGCATGGGCTTGGAAATACAAGCGCTATGTAGGGATCGGAGGATTGGTGATTACACTTTCATTGATCGTGTCTTTGTTCCTTTCACTTTATTCAATCGGAGTATTGGAGGATTACCAGCCGTCTCAGCCGATCGAATTCCCACACGATATTCACGCCGGTAAGAACGGAATTGATTGTAAGTATTGTCACAATTCTGCAATTGACGGGAAAACAGCAGGGATCCCTACTGTAAACGTATGTATGAACTGTCACAAGCAGATCAACGGGAATACTCCTGAGCAACAAGAGAAAATTGCTAAGATTTACGCTGCTGCAGGTTATGATCCTGCAACTCAGAAGTACTCCGGGAAAACAAAAGAGATTATCTGGAATAAAGTTCACGTTTTACCTGATCACGTTTATTTCAACCACCAACAACACGTAGTTGCAGGGCAAGTTGATTGTAAGCAGTGTCACGGTGATATGACAAAAATGAACGAAACTGCAAAAGTTCAGCCGGTTTCCGAATTGAATAAGATCGAAGGTAACGTTCCATTGACGAAAGCAACGTTGACAATGGGGTGGTGTATCGAATGTCACGCTGAGAAAGAAATCTCCGCAGGGTCATTGGATTCAAAAGGAAGCAACTATTACAATGAAATACATAACCGTTTGTTAAAAGACAGAAAATTATACAACAAGTTCCTTGAGGACAAGAAAATAACGGTTAAAGAATTAGGTGGTTGGGAATGTGCTAAATGTCACTATTAATCAATCTAGAACAGTAGAACAAAGATTATGGCTATGTCAAAAAAATATTGGAAAGGTCTTGATGAATTGCATGAAACACCTGCATTCGTTGAGTCAAGAGATCGTGAGTTTTCTCCGTCTGTTTCTGTTGACGAATTCTTAGGTGATGATCAACTTGCTGAAACATCTACGGCACGTCGTGACTTCTTGAAATTCTTAGGATTCAGTGTTGCAGCTGCTACAGTTGCGGCATGTGAGGCTCCGGTTACAAAAGCTATTCCTTACGTTGTTAAACCGGAAAACGTAACACCGGGTGTTGCGACCTGGTATGCTTCTACGTATTACGATGGAAATGCATATGCAAGTATTGTTGTTAAAACACGTGAAGGTCGACCTATTTATATTAAAGGAAACCGTGATTTCGGATTTACGCAGGGAGCTTTAACTCCTCAGATCGTATCTTCTGTTCTTTCTCTTTACGATAATGCTCGTTTGAAAACAGCACAAGCTAAAGGAGGGAAAGATATTTCATGGGATAAATTAGACGATGCTGTTCAGGCAGAATTGGCTAAGATCAAGAAATCAAACGGTAAAGTTGCATTCGTTGCAAACTCGGTAATTTCTCCTTCTATGCATGGAGAAGTGAAAGATGCAAACGGAATGGCAACGGTTCACCCGAACTTTAACTTTATCCAATACGATGCGATTTCTTACGCAGGAATGCGTGAGGCAAATATGGACTCATTCGGAATGCGTGCTATTCCTGATTATGATTTCACACAAGCTAAAACAATCGTTAGTATCGGTGCTGACTTCTTGTCAACCTGGTTACTTGGAAATGCATTCTCTGCTGATTACGGAAAACGCCGTAACCCTGATGGAGAATGGATGAGCAAACACTTCCAGTTCGAATCAACGATGTCTATCACAGGTTCAAATGCGGATTACCGCGGAATGATCAAGCCAAGTGAGCAGGCAAATGTATTGGCATATATCCTTGGTAAATTCGGAGTAAATGCAGGAGTTTCTTCTGCTTTACCGAAAGAAGCACAAGCTGTTGCTGATAAAGCAGTGAAAGCATTGAAAGCTTCCAAAGGAATGTCGGTGGTTGTTTCAGGTTCCAATAACAAAGCAATTCAGATCCTTACAAACAAACTGAATAGCGTGTTGGGAGCTTATGGAAAAACAATCCTATTCGACAAGCAATTACAAATGTTCCAGTCCGAAGATGCGAAAATGCAGAAATTGGTTTCTGATGTAATCGCAGGAAAGGGACCGGATGCGGTATTCTTCTTAGGAACAAACCCTGTTTACAACTTGCCGAACGGTAAAGAGTTTGCAGCGGCTCTTGATAAAGTAGCATTAAGTGTTTCATTATCCGGATACGGAGATGAGACAGCTACAAAATGTACATACATTGCTCCTGACCACCATGCATTAGAGTCATGGATGGATTACAATCCGAAAGCAGGTCATTACGCAATTGCACAACCTACAATCCGTCCGCTATTCGATACAGCTTCTTCTATGGAGTCTCTATTGGTTTGGGCAGGAAAGAAACACCGTGGAGGAAAAGATTCACGTGTAGCATACGAATACATTCAAAAGAATTGGGAAATCTACGGATTCCCGATGCAAACAAAATACGCGGATTTCAATACGTACTGGGAAATGGCTATTCACAATAGCTGTAACGAAGATTTCGTAATGCCGGGTGCTCCTGCAGTGTTCAACGACGCTGCAATGGGTAAAGTAGCTGGTAAATTACCGAAAGCAGGTTCCCTTGAAGTAGTATTGTACCAAAAAGCAGGTATCGGAAATGGAGATATGGCAGGTAACCCTTGGTTACAAGAGATGCCGGATCCGATTTCCAAAGTGACTTGGGATAACTATATCACCATGTCGCCTGAGACAATGAAAAAAGAAGGTTACGCAACTACTTTCGACCAGGAGAACGGATTGAACATGGCAACTGTAAAAGTTGGTGGTGAATCAATCACGCTTCCTGTTTACCCTTCGCCGGGACAAGCTGCCGGTACAATTGGTATCGCTCTTGGATACGGACGTGGGGAAGGAAACGAAAACATCGGTAACGCAGCATTCGTAACAAAACAATACGGAGGTTTCGAAACAGATGCTAAAGGTAACCGCGTTTCAGTTGGTAAGAATGCATACCGCTTCCTGACTTGGGAGAATGGAACTTACCAAAACAATGTAACGGGATCCATTTCAAAAGCAGGAAATGATCATTATCCGATCGCAGCAACACAAATTCATCATACGGTAATGTCCCGTAACTCTATCGTTAGAGAAACGACATTGGACATTTACCAAAATGAAGAGCCTGGAGCTTACAACCACAAGCATGTATTGCACACGCATGAAGGTGAAGTTCCGATCTCTGAATTCGATTTATGGGATGCACATCCGGTAGAAAATATCGGTCACCGTTGGGGAATGACAATCGACTTGAACCAATGTTTTGGTTGTGGTGTTTGTATCATTGCTTGTCAGGCTGAAAACAACATTCCTGTAGTTGGTAAAGACGAAGTTCGCAGAGGCCGTGAAATGCACTGGTTGCGTATCGACCGCTACTTTGCTTCAAGTGAAGAAGCTGCTGTAGGTACACGTAAGGATCCTGTTTTAGGGCATTTGGATTATGTTGAATCTGAAATTCCTACTGCAAATCCTGCTGTAGTTCACATGCCGATGATGTGTCAGCAGTGTAACCACGCTCCGTGTGAAACGGTTTGTCCGGTTGCTGCAACAACGCACTCAAATGAAGGATTAAACCAAATGACTTATAACCGTTGTATCGGTACACGTTACTGTGCTAACAACTGTCCTTACAAGGTTCGTCGTTTCAACTGGTTTAACTACCCATCTTATAAGAAATTTACAGAGATCAACCCTGCTCAGGACGATTTAGGACGTATGGTATTGAACCCTGACGTTACCGTTCGTACACGTGGTGTGATGGAGAAATGTTCATTCTGTGTTCAGAAGATCCAATCTGTGAAATTAGAAGCTAAAGTTCAGAACCGTACAGTTCAGGATAGCGACTTCGAATCTGCTTGTTCAGATGCTTGTCCTGCCGGAGCGATCGTATTCGGTGACTGGAACGACGTAAACTCCAAGATCCGTAAAGTATCTGCAGATAAGCGTTCTTACCAGGCTTTGGAAGAAGTAGGTGTGAAGCCGAATGTTTGGTACCAGGTGAAAATTCGTAACAACGAAAATGCTGATCTGGACAAGTTGGTAGCAGCAGAGTCTCATCATGGAAGCCATGGAGCACACGCTGAGAAACATGAAAGTAAGTCAAATCATTAATTGCTTAAAATTAAAGTCTAATGCATAAGGAAGCTGCAATTCGTGAACCCCTCATATTAGGTCACAAGACGTATCACGAGATTACCGAGGACGTATGTAAACCGATTGAGGATAAAGCACCGCGCATGTGGTACATTTTATTCGGTATCGCTTTAGTTATCGGATTATATGGAGTAGGATGTATCTTTTACTTGTTAGGAACAGGTATCGGAGTTTGGGGTCTTAACAAAACTATCGGTTGGGCTTGGGATATCACCAACTTCGTTTGGTGGGTAGGTATCGGTCACGCCGGAACCCTGATCTCAGCAGTATTGTTATTGTTCCGTCAAAAATGGAGAATGGCTATTAACCGCTCAGCAGAGGCGATGACCATCTTCGCGGTATTCATGGCAGGTTTGTTCCCGTTAATTCACATGGGTCGTTTATGGGTAGGTTACTGGACACTTCCATTGCCAAACCACTTCGGTTCATTATGGGTTAACTTCAACTCACCATTGTTATGGGACGTATTCGCGATCTCAACGTATCTTTCCGTATCACTTGTATTCTGGTATATCGGTTTGATTCCTGATTTCGCTACGATCCGTGATCGCGTGAAGAAACCTATTCCAAAGAAAATGTACTCAATCCTTTCTTTCGGTTGGTCAGGTCGCGCTAAGCACTGGAACCGTTTCGAATTGGTTTCATTGGTACTTGCAGGTGTTGCTACACCATTGGTATTCTCGGTTCACTCGATTGTATCCTTTGACTTTGCTACATCGGTTATTCCGGGATGGCACACCACGATTTTCCCTCCATACTTCGTAGCTGGAGCGGTATTCTCCGGGTTCGCGATGGTACAGACACTTCTTTTGGTCATGCGTAAAGCAATGAAACTGGAAGCGTATATCCATACGAAGCACGTAGAATACATGAACATCGTAATTATGGTTACCGGATCTATCGTAGGTACGGCATATATTACCGAGTTGTTCATTTCATGGTACTCAGGTGTTGAATACGAAGCATATGCATTCTTCAACAGAGCAACAGGACCTTACTGGTGGGCTTACTGGTCAATGATGACTTGTAACGTGGTTTCACCTCAGTTGATGTGGTTCAAGAAATTACGCAGAAGCTTATTATTTACATTCATTATTTCAATTGTTGTAAACATCGGTATGTGGTTTGAGCGTTACGTAATTATCGTGACTTCCATCCACCGTGATTACTTGCCATCTTCCTGGTCTATGCACTACCCAAGTCACATCGACTTAGGTGTATATATCGGAACGATCGGTTTGTTCTTCGTATTCTTCTTATTGTTTGCTCGTTTCTTCCCGGTATTGGCATTGAACGAATTGAAAACAATCTTGAAATCATCCGGTGAATCTTATAAGAACGATACCGCTCCGGTTCACCCTTATTTTGCAAAAAACGGTCATGGTAGTCACGGACACGATGATCACGATACTCATAATCATTAATAGAGAAACATGGCAGAGAAAGTAATTTATGCAATGTATGACGACGACGATGTGCTAAAAGACGGCGCAAAGAAGTTAGTCGCTAAAGGAGTTAAAGTAGCTGACGTGTTTTCTCCGTTCCCGATTCACGGAATTGATCCGATTATCGGTGTAAAGCACACACGTTTGGGTATTATGGCATTCTTGTATGGTTTGACAGGTACTACATTGGCAACGTTGGGAATGAACTATTTCATGATCCACGACTGGCCGATGAACATTGGTGGTAAACCGAGCATGAGCTATTTGGACAACGTTTTGGCTTTCATTCCGATTACGTTCGAGTTCACAGTATTGTGTGCTGCTCACGGAATGGCAATCACTTATTTATTATTAAATAGGACTTTGCCGGGAATGCCAGCAACAAACCCTGATCCTCGTACGACAGATGATAAGTTCGTAATGGAATTGCGCTTGTCTGATAACGGTCAGTTCTCTGAAGCAGAATTGATGACGATGTTGAATGAGACAGGAGTGATAGAAATAGATCAAAAAGATATTCATTAATTAACTGTAGATAGTAAGTCTTACAGAGTTTAAAGACCAATACAGATGAAAGTAAAATTCAAGGCATTTGCACAGTTTTCTTTGGTAGCGTTGCTAGCTGCAGCGTGTACTTCTGATCCTGATAGTGCAGGTTTAGAATACATGCCTGATATGTATCGTTCTCCTGCGGTTGAGCCGTATGTTGATTATGGTGAAGTTCGCGGTCAGATCAATGACGAAATGAAAATGCGTCGTTCCGCAATGGTTCCGCCGCGTTATGCAATTCCTTATTGGGGTACAGATTCGGCAACTGTTCACACGTTGCTACCATACCACCGTATGCCCGGCAGATTGTTTGCAGAAACACATGGCTTGTACCAATATGATTTGTCTTCGAATGAAGATGCGGATTATGAATACAAAATGTCTGCTGCAGATGTGAACCCGATCAAGTTAACTTCAAAAGAAGTTGCTGATAAAGTGTTCGCAGAAGGAAAGGCATTGTACCAGATAAACTGTAATCACTGTCATGGTGAGAAAGGTGACGGAGAAGGACCGATGGTTAAATCCGGAGCTTATACCGGTGCAGCTGTATTGAGTGGTTTGGCAATCCAGGAAGGACAAATGTTCTACTCTATTTACTACGGTAAAGGAATGATGGGTTCTCATGCATCTTTATTGAATAAGAAAGAGATCTGGACATTGGTTCATTACGTAAGAAAGTTCCAGGACCAAAAGTATGGTACGTTTGATGCTAATGGAGCTCCGGCTTGGGGAACAATGGCACCAGCTGATACATCAGCAACAAACTAATATTTACTAAGACAGAAAACAAATAGAAATGGAATTCAAGATTTCATCAAAAGCAAAATCCCTTACGGTAGTCCTGATGTTGTTAGGAGTTATCGGCCTTTGTTTGGGTATTTGGGTAGAATTTAGTTGCCATGGAGGTGAGCATTTTAAAACACGTTTCTTAGGAAACTTGTTAGTAGATAGTTTCTTCTTCTTCGCTATCGGTTTGGGAGCATTGTACTTCCTGGCGTTGCAATACGCAACGGAAACGGGTTGGTATGCATCCGTTAAACGCATCATCGAAGGAGTAGCAGGTTTCTTGCCTTACGGTATCGGATTTATGTTGATTACCTTATTGACACTTTCTCTAATGAAAGGTGGAGGCATCTATGTTTGGATGGACAATGCACATGTAGAGCACGATCCGATCTTAGTGAAGAAGTCAGCTTATCTGAACCAAATTTTCTTCTGGATCAGAACACTTGCTTACATGGGGGTTTACTTCATCTTCTGGAGAGGTTTCAAAATGCGTTCATTGGAAGAAGATCGTGTAGGTGGTACAGCAATCCACTTCACGAACTATAAAAAAGGAGCATTGTTCCTGGTATTCTTTGCTGTATTCTCTTCAACTTCTGCTTGGGACTGGATCATGTCAATCGACGCACACTGGTTCTCAACATTGTTCGGATGGTACGTATTCGCAGGAATGTGGTGTTCTACAATGGTTGTTTTGGTAACATTGACATTGTATTTGAAGAAGCAAGGGTACTTGAGTAAAGTAAATGAAAACCACATCCATGATTTAGGAAAATGGACATTTGCAACTTCATTCCTGTGGTCATACTTATGGTTCTCTCAATTCATGTTGATCTGGTACGCAAACATCCCTGAAGAGGTAACATACCACCTGACACGTATTGAAGATTTCAAAATGCTTTATTTCGGAATGTTCTTCATCAACTTCGCATTCCCAATGTTGTTATTAATGTCTCGTGATGCAAAAAGACACGCTGGTGTATTGACTGCAGTCGGAGTAATCATTTTCGCAGGTCACTGGGTTGATGCATATTTGATGGTAATGGGAGGTTCAATGGGTAAACATGCTTACATCGGTGCAATGGAAATTGGAATGGCGTTATTGTTCTTAGGATTCTTTATCCGAATTATCTTAACGAACCTGACTAAAGCTCCATTGATGCCTGTAAATCACCCGTTCCTGGACGAAAGTATTCACCACGAAATTTAATAAGGCACTTGTTGTTACGATAAAATAAAAAACATGACAAAGCTAATCGTATTAATAGTTATCATTTTAGGAGTTATTGCTATCGCACAGTTGGTGCGTATGTATGAGCTTTCTTCTAAATTAAGAAACCGTCGTGAGGAAGATATTCCGAATCGCGACAACCGTTTAAACGCAACCTTATTATTGGTGTTTATGTTCGCGTTTTTTGCGTCAGTATTGTATTTATTCGCTGAATATGGGTTTACTGGTCGTGGAGAAGCTGCTTCCGTTCACGGAAAAGGAACCGACTGGTTGATGGATTTGAACTTGTGGATCATTATTGCAGTATTCTTCTTAACGAATGCTTTATTGTTCGGATTCGCATTTAAATATGTACGTAAACCAGGAGTAAAAGCATATTGGTTCCCGCATGATAATCGTTTGGAGTTGGTTTGGACAGTAGTTCCTGCAATCGTTTTGGCGGTGATCATTATCTTAGGTTTGAGATCATGGAATGAGCAAACTGATAATGCTTCAAAAGAAGCGATCAAAATCGAGTTATTCTCTAAGCAATTTGACTGGACGGTTCGTATGTCAGGTGATGATAACACATTGGGTTATTTTGATTACAAATTGACAAACGAAAACAACCCGATGGCTTTGTTGACAACGAAAACTATCCAGGATGCAATTGACAGTATGGAAAACAGTTCAACTGGTATCCGTGCATTGGAAGCTAAATTGAACGATCCTAAATTGATTTTCGTTCCTGAGGACCACGACTTAATGGTAAAGGATTTGGCTAGAAAAGAGCGTATGATCCGTATGTTGTACCAATTGAAAGCGCGTCATAACAGCGCATTGGATGCACGCGCTATGGATGATATCGTATTTAATGCGAATGATACATTATTCTTGTGTAAAGGACAGGAGTATGAATTCAACTTCCGTTCGAAAGATGTTATTCACTCTGCTTACTTCCCTCATTTCCGTGCTCAGATGAACACGGTACCGGGACAAACTACACGTTTCAAGTTTACACCTTCCATTACAACTACGGAAATGCGCGAAAAAATGCATAACCCTCAGTTTAACTATGTGTTGATGTGTAACAAGATCTGTGGTTCTTCTCACTACAAGATGAAATTGATGGTTGTAGTATTGGATAAGCCTGCTTACAAGAAATGGTATAAGAAAGTTTCCAAATTGGATCCGAAAGCTGCTGATCTATGTAAGACATTTAGAAACATCTATCCGGTTGGTAAACCAAAACCGGTAGCAGCTCCGTCTGATTCAACTGCAGTAGTGGACTCAATACCTGCGGTTGTAGCAGCAGTACAACAATAATTAGTTAATTAAGTAAAAACAGCATAATAAATAAAATCATGGCAGCTCACGAAGCACACGCACATCACGACGCTCATGGACATCACCACCATGAAGAAGGTTTTATTTCTAAATATATTTTTAGTCAGGACCATAAAATGATT
>CBFGPJ010000030.1:0-12423 GCA_965650615.1 uncultured Fluviicola sp.
CCAGATACAACCATAGAGAATCGACATAAAAATATGCGGGTTGAAGTTGTCTTTATCAAAACTCAATGATGTTGAAACCCTTCCCAACATATTTACAATCCGACCAGATGGATTGTGGACCAACTTGCTTGCGAATGATCGTAAAGCATTACGGTCGTTCGATTTCTTTGGAAAGATTGCGCAATTTATCCGGAACAACCCGCTTGGGAAGCAGTTTAAACGCCATAAGCAATGCGGCAGAAACGATTGGTTTTCGAACATTGGCAGTGAAAGTGGATTTGTTGAACCTGAAGGAAAATGCCCCTTTGCCCTGCATTTGCTTTTGGAATGAAAAACACTATGTTGTTCTATACAAGATAAAAAGAGATCAATTTTACATTGCTGATCCTGCACGGGGAAGATTGGTTTATTCGAAAAATGAATTCCTGGAAAACTGGATCGGAAAGCATGCTGTTGAAACAACTGAAGAAGGAATTTGTCTCTTATTGGAACCGACACCTTTGCTGAAAGAGAATGATAGGGAAGAGGAGACTGCTAAAAATGGATTCTCTTTTTTGTTTGCTTATTTGAAAGCTTACCGGAAGTTATTGGTCCAACTCAGTTTTGGACTGCTTGCTGCGAGCCTGCTTCAATTGATTTTTCCATTCCTGACCCAAAGTGTGGTCGATATCGGGATCCAAAACAAAGACATTCATTTTTTGTACCTGATCTTGTTCGGGCAATTGTTCGTGTTCCTTGGCAGGATGAGTGTCGATATTATCAGAAGCTGGATCTTACTCCATTTAAGCGCACGAATCAATATTTCACTGGTTTCCGATTTTCTGATCAAACTCATGAAACTGCCTATTTCCTTTTTTGATGCGAAAAAGATCGGTGATTTGATGCAGCGAATTGATGATCATCAGCGAATAGAGACTTTGTTGACGAATCAAACCCTAAGCGTTCTCTTTTCATTTTTCAATTTTGTTGTTTTCAGTATCATCCTTGTTTTATACAGTGTTCCGGTATTCTTTATTTTCCTGTCGGGAAGTTTAGTTTATTTCCTTTGGGTACAGTTTTTCTTGAAAAAACGAAAAGACATCGACCATAAACGCTTCTCTCAGGGGGGAGAAGACCGCTCGAAAATTGTGGAATTAATACTGGGAATGCAGGAGATCAAATTACACAATGCGGAGCGGCAGAAACGCTGGAGTTGGGAAAGGATCCAGGTAAAGTTATTCAAACTCCGGATCAAAAGCCTTCGCCTGGAACAGGTTCAAAGCAATGGCGCAACGTTCATCAATGAACTCAAGAATATCCTGGTAAGCTTCTATACCGCGAAATTGGTGATAGACGGACAGTTGACCCTGGGAATGATGTTGTCAGTTTCCTACATTATCGGGCAGTTGAATGCCCCGATTTCCCAATTTCTGTCCTTCATTTATTCGGTTCAGGATGCTAAAATCTCGCTTGAAAGACTTTATGAAATTCACGTTCAGGCAGATGAAGAACCGGAACATTCGGGAAGATTGAATGAACTTTCTGTGCAAAATGATTTGGTCCTTGAAAACCTGGGTTTTCGCTATGCCGGTACTGAAACACCTATTCTTGAAAATATAAACCTGACAATCGAGTCTCAGCGTTTAACTGCAATTGTCGGGGCAAGCGGAAGCGGCAAAACAACCCTGATGAAATTGCTTTTGCGGTTTTATGAGCCGACATGTGGGAAAATCAAGATCGGGTCCACTGAATTGGAGCGTTTTACCCAACGTGTCTGGAGAGAAAATTGTGGCTCCGTAATGCAGGATGGCTACATTTTTAATGATACGATTGCCAATAATATCGCAATTGGAGAAGAGCATATCGATAAAGAAAAACTCAGAAGAGCAGTTCAAACGGCCAATATTGAAGAATTTATCGAAGGCCTTCCATTAGCTTACAATACGAAGATTGGAAATGAAGGTCTTGGAATCAGTGGCGGACAAAAACAACGGATTCTGATTGCCCGGGCTGTTTATAAGAATCCGGCTTTCCTTTTTTTCGATGAGGCAACCAGTTCCCTGGATTCCAGGAACGAGCGGGTTATCATGGAAAATCTGAACCGGTTTTTTCAAGGCAGAACGGCCGTAGTGATCGCACATCGTTTGAGTACAGTTAAAAACGCAGATCAGATCGTTGTATTGGATCGGGGTACCATCGTTGAAAAAGGAACTCACCAGGAGTTGATAGCCCTGAGAGGAAGTTATTATGGACTTGTTCAGAGTCAGCTTGAACTGGAAAAAATCGAACATTCAGAGATCAATTCATAGTCATGGAAGAGCATAAAGACAAAGAGATCGAATTGAAAAGCGAGCAAATGAATGAGATGCTCTCGCATCCGCCTGCCTGGATTACACGAGCAGGTAACGGCGTGTTTTTGCTGGTGTTGGGTGTCGTAATTTTTCTTTCCTGGTTTATCCATTACCCCGATGAAGTGAATGGAGAAGTCATTGTAACGACTTCCCAGGCCCCGATCGAACTTTCCAATCAAAGTTATATTCAATTGAAAGAGTTGCATGTTAGGGAGAATCAGGAAGTAAGGACCGGCGATTTAATTGCTCAATTTGATCCGCAGGTAAAAGCAAGTGATATCAGGGAAGCGAAGTCTTACCTGGATAAAGTGGAAATTTTCCAAACAGAGTTTGTGAATGAGATCCCGGAATTCCATAAGAAGCTGAACCTGGGAACCTACCAGGAGCAATGGGCAACACTCCTTTCCAAAATTCATGAGTGGAATGTGGAACATGCAGAAAACAGAATGACGAAAGAGTTGGATTTTATCCGGCGGGAAATTTCATTCAGGGAACAATTGCAAGCCATTTCAGGTAAGAAGATCAAACTTTCGGAAAACGAATACATATTGCTGGAAGAAAAATTGACAGGAAGCGAACGCCTGGCAGAGCAACATGCTATTTCGAAACAACTCCTGACTCAGGATAGACATTCGTGGAACCAGGCGTTGCAAACCGTACAGGGACAAAAAGAACAATTTGTTCTAAACCAGATTGCTTTGAATAGTTTGCGTAAAGAAAGATTTCGCCTGGAACAGGATGCACTAACGAATAAACTTCAGAGGGCGTCCGAAATACGAATTGGCCTGACGAGTCTTGGTAACAATCTGCAGAACTGGGAAAAGAATGTTGCCTGGACAGCACCTTGTTCGGGAAAAATCCTGTTCAATAAACTGCTGCAAGTCAATCGTTTTTACAAGTCAAACGAAGCTTCTGTTGTGATTGTTCCGCATGGAAGCGGTTATTCTGCGGTTGCTTCGGTTAAGAGCTCCGGCTCAGGGAAGTTGAAAACGGGACAAAAAGCATTTATTGAGCTTACGGATTATCCCAAAACAGAATTCGGAATGCTGGAAGGGAAAGTCAGAAGGATTACCCAGATGGATAAAGAAGGAAAATATGAGCTTCAAATTGATCTTTTGCATGCGTTGAAAACAACCTACAATAAACAAATTCCGCCCAAAGCCAGGTTAAAAGGAAACGTAAAGATCATTACGAAAGACAAACGGCTGCTGCAGCGCTTTTTTGAACAGTTTACAGAATTAATCAAATGAATTGGCTATTGGTAATACTATTCAGTTTCACTGCTTCCATTGTTTCAAGTCAGGAGGTATTGACCTTGCAGTCGTGCCTGGATAAGGTGGCAAACAATTCCCTGCAAACACTTAGCGAAACAACTTCAGTGAAAAGCTCTAAGACCAATAAGCAATTCCATTGGTGGACTTTGCTTCCGGATTTGAATGCGAATGTGGGGGTCAATACCTCTTTTGGAAGAAGATTAGATCCCTTCACAAACACCTTTGCTACCAGTTCGGTGAATTCCCAATCCTTCGGATTGAATTCAAGCATCGGATTGTTCGATGGTTTTGTTTATTTCTACAAGCAGAACATTCTGAATATAACTCTTGAACTGGATGAGATTAACCTGGATAAGAAACGGAACGAATTGAAACTTCAAGCCATTGAAACCTATTTCGCGCTATGCAAACTTTCCGTACAGACCAAATTAGTGGAATTGCGCATTGAAAAGTACAATCAGATTCAGGGAATTCAAAGATTACTACTTGCCGAAGGAAGAATAGATGTGATTGATACATTGAAAAGCCATAATTCGATTCTGAATGAGCAAAATCTGCTTCGGAGTCTGAGGAACGAATCGAAACTGATATGGATTGACCTGAACTTTCAAATGGGACAAGCTCTGAGAACAGAGCAGATTGTTGATTTTTCCACTGCTTCTGCCGTTAAAGAAAAGATTCAGTTCGGTGAAATTTACGGGATAAAACAGATCGAAATAGAATTGGAATTGCTGGGAAATCAATTGAAGGCTGAGCGATCAAAAATACTTCCGGGGATTTCGCTAAACGGGCTTGTCGGAACCGGCTTTTCAACCAACAATAAAGATTACCTGCTTGCAGGAAACCCAACCAAACCTTATTTCAACCAGATCAATGCGAATTTGTACGAGGGAATTGGGTTTTATTTAAATATTCCCCTATTCAACCACGGTGAATGGCTCAAAACAAAACACCTGAATGCAATCCAACAGGCTGAACTAAGCAGTAGGATGGAAATGAAGAATCAGCTTCTGGAAAAACAAATCCTTGAGTGGGAACAGAAGCGTCTCAATCTGAGAGCAAAACAGGAGCAGGATAAACAACTAGGTGATAACCTGGAAATAATTTACCACAAAAGTGTGCTGCTTTACAAAGAAGGGCGTTTAACGTACCCGGAAATTGAAACGGCTTTTATGGAATGGCAGCAGAAACTAATAGCATACGAAATTCTTCAATTTGACCTGCAACTACTGGAATTATTTGAGTAGGGTGTCTGGAGGCACAAGCAAGATCCCGAAAAGTCGGGACAAGTAGCTTGCGCCAGCTTAGAAATATAGAAAACCGATGAATAACACTAATTTACTGAATATTGCTTTTGAAGACCTGTTTAAATTGACCCTGGGGTTGATTGTAGACGATTTGAAAGTGCACAAGCATTTGTACCATTTGAGCTTGAGCGGCCTGGATACAACCCCGCTGAACCTGAACCTGTATCGGAGGATCTTTATCCTGGCCGGATTTAAGGAGCGGGATATTTCAGAAGAACTGGAAGACTGGTACTTTGAGCAAACCAAACGGGTGAATACCGTTGACCTGGTCCATGATGAACAGGGGCTTTACGATCTTTCGGGGGAGATCCTGGAAGGATTGCTGAAGATGCGGAATGAGTTGTACGGGAAGAAAATCAGTTTGTAATGGAATGAAAACGTAGGGGCGCGATTAATCGCGCCCCTACGTTTTCATTATTGATTTACCATTCAAATATTTTCTTCGCGTTCGGGTCTTTGACCTTTTTTGTCCGGGTCTTGGTAGATTCAGGGAAATGGAGCGCCACACCGAAACGGATGTTCAGGGAGTTCAGCCATTCTTTGTGTGGTTCCTGTTTGCCATAGATGTTTGTTAGTCCGAGGGAATAGCACGGGATTACGTATGCCGAAACATACTTGGAAAAGCGGTACTGGACCCCAGCCGAGAACAACAAGTTGATCCCTGCACTGTTCAAGCCTTCGATGGTTTTCGTTTCTTTTTCAGGGCTGATATCCGATCCCAATGAATCAACGATCGTATATTTTGTTTTCATGCTCAGTGGAATATACGGTTGAATTCCGGCACCTGCCAGGACCTGTACCCGTTTTCCGTAGGTAAAGTATACCTGAACAGGAAGTGCCAGCATGTTGTATTTGCGGTCATAGGAATAAGCACTATCCGAAGTGGTGGATTCAAATTGGTATTTCTCACCATAACGGTCAATGGACAAGCCGGCTTCAAAAGTGAAAAAGCGGTGAATGCGGTTGCGGACACCTGCCTGGTAGGTCCAGCGGTTTACCATGGTTTCATCTGCTCTTTTTCCTACCGGTCTTCCGAACAGGTCGCCATTTGGCTCCAGTTTGTGAGATCCGATACTGTAACCCGCGCCGATAAACACCGTGAAATCCATCAATCCCGCATCGGGATCGTACTTTTTGGAGGGGTCTTTCGCTTCTTTACCTGACCCGGTTGCGGTTTTCTTTTTAGTGTCTTCTACCTTTCCGGTGGAAATTTGTGCATGATTCACAAAAGGACTAAAAATTAATAATGTTAGGACTGCTAATTGTTTCATGAAAAGCTTATTTTTGGTAGAATTGTAAAGATACAATCTTTGGTTAAAAAATTGGTTATACTTAAAATACCCATTCATGTCTAGAAAAGAAAAATTGCCTAAAAAGAAGAAAAGTTTCATTCGCAGACTTTTCAAATGGACAGGACTTACCCTGTTATTCTTATTAATCGCAATCATCCTGATCCCTATAATTTTCAAGGATGAGATTAAGGAAATGGTGTTGAAGGAGGTGAGCAAATCCCTGAAGGCTGATGTAACCATCGAAGACTTTGATCTGACCTTTCTATCCACGTTCCCAAATGTCACTATCCAATTATATGACACGAAGGTAACAGGTAGAACGGAATTTAAGGGCGTAGAGTTGGCAAGTGTTAAAACTATTGAGGCACATGTAGGTTTATGGGATGTAATCGGTGGAGATGAGATCGAAATTGATGAGGTACATATCTCGGATGCGAAAATCGATGTGCGTGTGGACCCGGAAGGAAAAGCGAACTACGATATCGTAATCCCGGAAGAAGACCAACCGGCTGATACGGAGCCTTCTAAATTCAAAATGTCCTTACAGGAATACTCATTAGAGAATATCCAGATCGTTTATGACGACCAGGCTTCGGATATGTATGCGAATATCAAGAACCTGAACCATACCGGATCCGGTGATTTGACGGCAGATGTCATCGATTTTGAAACAAGTACACAAATGGATGAACTGACTTTAGAAATGGAAGGATTGAGTTACCTGTCGAAAGTGAAAACGAATGCAGATGTGAACCTGTTGATGGAATTCAAGGAAGATGATTCCAAATTCACTTTGAAAGAAAACAGTTTTGCGCTGAATAATTTCCATATGTCGCTGGACGGGTTCTACCAAATGCTGAAAGACCACGATCAAATAGACCTGAAATTGAACACCAAGGAAATCAGCTTCAAAGACTTGTTGTCATTGGTTCCAAGTTTCTACCAAAGCGGGTATGAGAGTATGGTAGCGAAGGGTGATCTGAAAATGAACGGGGAAGTAAAAGGCCGTTTGGATGAGAAGAACCTGCCTGGCTGGGATTTCGGTTTGAATGTGAGGAAAGCCATGATCCAGTACGCGGGATTGGGTTCGATCAACAATATTACGGTTGATGCAGGCTCGAAATTCGCGGGAGGTTCCAACCTGGATAAAATGACCCTGGATGTAACGAAGTTCCACTCGGAGTTCGTTGGAAATTTAATTGATGCCAACCTGAAGTTGCGCAACCCGATGACTGATCCGTTGATCAATTCCAAATTGAAGGCAAAAGTGAACCTGGCAACGATCGGAAAAGTGATGCCATTGGCTGAGGGCGAATCCTACAAAGGAAAACTGAATGCAGATGTTGCGTTGAACGGACGCATGAGTGCTATTGAAACGGAACAATACGAGAAGTTTGACGCGAAAGGATTGATCGAATTGTTTGATTTCCTATACAAATCCAAAGATCTGAATGAAGATGTGAACGTGAAAGACCTGACTTTCCGTTTCAGTCCGCAAAACCTGACATTGGAGAAAATGCATGCAAATATGGGTAAATCCGATTTCGCGCTGGATGGAAAGATCGACAATTATTTGGGATACCTTTTCGGAAACAACAAAGAAGACCAATTGCTGAAAGGAGCGTTCAACTTTAACAGTAACAACCTGGACCTGGACCAATTGATGGGAGTATCCGGAACAAGCACTGCTTCTTCAAACACCGCTTCAGCGGAACCTGCACCGGCTGATCCGAATGCAGAACCGTTATTGATCCCTGAGAATGTGGATTTCAACCTGAATACCAGTGTTCAGAAATTGCACTACAATGGAATTGATGTGAACAACATGAAGGGAAGTGTGAACATGAAAGAAGAAGTAGCTTCCTTAAACGGTTTGACTATGAACACAATGGGTGGAACTGTTGGATTGCGTGGAAGTTACAGCTCCAAAGACCACAACAAACCGGCGATCGACTTAGGTTATAACCTGAAAGAGATCGATATCCAGGAAATTTCTTCGCACTTCCTGACAGTAGGGAAATTAGCACCGGTTGCGAAATTTGCCAAAGGAAAATTCAGTTCGAACCTGAACCTGAAAGGTGATTTAACAAAAGCATTGGAACCTGTTTACAATTCATTGACCGGTGATGGGGATTTCTTTACCAATATGGTAACAATAAGCGGTTTTGAACCTTTGAAAAAATTGGGAGACGCATTGAGTATGGACAAGATCTCGAACCAGACTTTCAAGGATGTGAAAGCATTCTTCAGTTTTAAAGATGGAAAAATGAGCCTGAAAAAGCCGTTGAAGATCAAAATGAGCGGAATTGATACGCAAGTTACCGGTTCCACTTCATTCACACAGGATATTGATTATAAAATGGTCATGCAGATCCCTAAAGAGATGATCCCGGGTGGAATTATCAAAGCGGCTGAGCAGGGAATTGCAAAAGTGAACGGCATTGCTCCGAAGTTGAACCTGGGTTCTATTCCGGATGTTATCCCGGTAAATGCATTGGTTGGCGGAACAGTAACGAAACCGGTAATCAAAACAGACTTCAAAGAAGCTTTATTGAAAGCAACCGGAAACCTGAAAGACAACCTGAAGGACAAAGGAAAAGAAATGCTGGATAAAGCGAAGGATTCCGTGAAAACGCTTGTGAAGGACAAGGTTGATGAAGTGAAGAAAGACCTCATTGCAGAGAAAAACAAGATCATGGCTGACGCGCAGAAAGAAGCGGACAAACTGAAAGCAGAAGCGAAAAAAGCTGCTGACCAGGTTCGATCTGAGGCAGATAAGCAATGTGCCGATGCCATGACTGCTGCCGGATCAAATCCGATCAAGAAAAAGGCTGCGGAGATTGCTTGTAAGGAAGGCAAGAAAAAAGCTGAAAACAGTGCAACAAAAATTGAACAGGAAGCTCAAACCAAGGCTGATAACATTATGAAGAAGGCCCAGGAAAAGGCGGATGCTGTGAAGTAAAATACAACAAATCATAAAGGGCCCCGATAAATTTCGGGGCTTTTTGTTTTTAACCACATAGTGCTTTGTTGCTTTTTTACTACGAAGCGCACGAAGTACACAAGGTTTTTACTTTCGCAGATGAACACAAAGAATATTTTGATCATAAGGACTTCGCTTCCATGACGCTTCGGTCAGGATTTTCAAAACTCAGTCACGAAAATTAAATCACATAGAAAAGAGAGTCTGTTGGTGGAAACAAGTAGGGGCAGAAAATTTTCTGCCCCTACTTGTTTTATAAAATGATTTTAATTACTCCGAATCATTTGGTCCGGCACCTGTGCCGAATGATTGAATGTCTCCGTCGTAGAAGATCATCAATTGTGCTACATCCCGTAAGAAATCGATTTTACCAATCTCAATACGGTTGATCTTTAAGCCGGTCCTTTTTTGAACGTCAGCCATCATTTCGTCGTATTTTTCCGGTTGGATCAAATCAATGCGGTCGTAAACGATAATCTTTCTTGTTTCGTGTTTTAAAAGCCACAGGTACTCCAAACCTGCTGTCAGAAGGATCAAACAACCATTCATTAAGGCCATTTCAGCCAGCGAGATCTTGTTTGATGCCAGTGCATTGATCACGGAAAGACCGATCACCAGGAACAGGTAAGTCATTTCCTTGATCTCAATCCCTTCTGTCCGGTATCTCAGGATTCCGAAGATGGCAAAGAGTCCGAGTCCCATCCCGGTATCGATATCCAGTTTCTTTAATCCGAAACACAGGAAAAAGGTGATCATTCCGATCAGGAAGTATGTGAAAAGGTAATCTTTTCGTCTTGCTTTGGTGTAATACATAAACCTGATCAGGATAATCAGGACCGCTAAGTTGACGCACATTCTAAACAGGAGTGCATACAAATCTTCATTGAAAAAGGAAATACCGAACAATTTAAAATCCGGCTGATGGGAGAGAAGCATGTGATGAGTTTTTTATTAGTTTTTGTATAAGTAGTTTTTTTGCTTTGAACCGGTTTGACTTTAAGCTGTTTTCATCGTAAAGGTCAATCATGCCAAAGCAAAATTTGGATATGCGAAACGGGCGAATCAATTCGCGTTTCATTAATTGATAGAATGGAGAAGTTCTGTCGATTTTGGGTTGTTTCAATTCAGCGATAACAATTGCAGAAAGCGTTTGATTTTTACATTCCGGAGCATCGAGAGTTCCGTTCACGATATCAAAATCAATCGTTAAACGCTCTTCCGCCAATTTATTCACCAAAGTAATCCGGCGATAACTGTTTACCATCACGGGTTTTAAGTCTATATGCCTGCGTAAACGGTCCAATAAAAATGAACGTTGATCGTGTGAGAAATCAGAAGTAAAACCATCAATGTTGATGCGATTTTTATCAGTCCTTCCTTTGATCTTTTCCTTTACTTCCAAATACGATTTGTTGCTGTCAAGATAGGTCCGGATCCGTACTTTAAAGCGATTCGGGATCGATTTGTGATGATCCTGGAAAAAGGAGTAAGAAGCGTTGTCGAAATACTGGCTGGTATAATCAAAGATGACTTTTCCGTCAATATTCAACACGTCGTAATAGGGACGCATCTCTTCCAGGAAAGCTTCCAGTTTACTGATCGGGAACGCAAACTTTTCATCCACCCGGTTCATCAGGGGAGCACGGGACAATTCATCTAATGAAATGCCGTGGTAAGTGTGCAACAAATCAGTTAATTTTCGCTTCATGGTAATTTCAAATATAGTTAATATTACCTATGACGATATTTTCAGTCAAAAGTTTATTCAATTTAATTGAAAAAGTTTAAAAGTCAGGAGATCAAAAGTTCAAAAGTTCAAAAGTTCAAAATTCACGTACTTTACTATTGCATGATTTCTATTGGCTGTTGCTTGATTAGTTTTGAACCCTTTCAACTTTTTGAACTCTTTACACTACTTTTGTGCCATGCAAAAGAAAATTTTACTCCTGGGTTCCGGTGAACTTGGAAAAGAACTTGTAATCGCATTACAACGTTTGGGACAGACAGTTATTGCTGTGGACAGCTATGAAAATGCACCTGCCATGCAAGTAGCAGATTCGTTTGAAGTAATCAATATGCTGGATGCGGTTTCATTGGATGCAATCGTTGCAAAACATCAGCCTGATTTGATCGTTCCGGAAATTGAAGCGATCCGTACGGAGCGTTTTTACGAGTATGAGAAAATGGGAATCCAGGTAATTCCTTCTGCAAAAGCGGCCAATTTCACCATGAACAGAAAGGCCATCCGCGACTTGGCGGCCAAAGATTTGGGTGTAAAGACAGCCAATTACCTTTATGCAAAAACAGGTGATGAATTCGAAGAGGTAGTTCTGAAAATCGGGATTCCATGTGTTGTAAAACCATTGATGTCCAGTTCGGGGAAAGGCCAATCCGTGATCCGTTCCAAAGAAGAAATTTCGAAAGCATGGACCTACGCAATTGAAGGTTCGCGTGGAGATTTGAAAGAAGTGATCGTGGAGGAATTTATTCCGTTCGACTACGAGATCACCTTGTTAACGGTGACGCAAAACAGCGGCGAAACTCTATTTTGTGCACCGATCGGTCACAGACAGGAACGCGGGGATTACCAGGAGAGCTGGCAACCAATGCCTATGAACCCGGAGCACTTGAAAGAAGCACAGGAAATGGCTGCGAAAGTTACCAAAGCATTGGGCGGTTCAGGTTTGTGGGGAGTTGAATTCTTCATTACGAAAGATGGAGCTTATTTCTCCGAATTATCACCACGTCCGCACGATACAGGAATGGTTACACTTGCAGGTACACAGAACTTCAGTGAATTTGAATTGCATGCACGCGCAATTCTTGGCTTACCGATCCCATCGATTATTTCTTTGAAAAATGGAGCAAGTGCGGTTGTTTTGGCAGATAAGGAATCTGATCATGCACCAACTTTTTCAGGCTTGGAAGAAGTGTTGAAAACAGAAGGTTCCGATGTGCGCATTTTTGGAAAACCAACTACACGGCCTTACAGAAGAATGGCGGTGGTATTGTATTCCGGTGAGCAGGAAGTGAATCAAATTACCGACAAAGCGAAGGAACTGGCAAAGAAGATCACGATTAATTACCGTTGATGTGCTTAGTGAATTCTCTGAATTTCACTAATAGTGCGCCCCTAAGTGTTTTTAACGGTTAATTCCATTCTTTGAAAAGCAGTTTTTCCGAAGAGTATATTTTTCCGGAAACGCTCTGATAATGTGCCTCTAAAGGTTTTTAACG
>CBFGPJ010000031.1:0-12378 GCA_965650615.1 uncultured Fluviicola sp.
AAATTTTGGTATGTATCAGTAAATCTCCGGATACAACTTCGAAAATTGCGTTCACAGACGGGAACAAGCAATTCGATGAAAATGGAGTTCAGTACATTGTCAATCCATACGATGAGTGGTACGCACTTGTTCGCGGTTTGGAATTGAAAGAAACATTAGGTGGAAACTTGACAATCATCACAGTAGGAAATGCTGCTGATGAGGCTATTATCAGAAAAGCACTTGCAATTGGTGCCGATGATGCAGTACGTATTGATGCAGATCCTAAAGATGCATATTTCACAGCTGTTCAAATTGCTGAGTACGCAAAATCAAACGGATTTGATCTGATCCTTACAGGTAAAGAAACGATCAATTACAACGGTTCGCAAGTGGCGGGAATGATTGCCGAAGCAATGGACCTTCCGTTTGTTTCTTTAGCAACAAAATTGGATATCAACGGTACAACAGCACGCATGGAGCAGGAAATCGTAGGAGGTGTTCAGGTTATTGAAGCAAATCTTCCACTGGTAGTTTCCTGTGCAAAAGGAATGGCAGAACAACGTATTCCAAACATGCGCGGAATTATGGCAGCACGTACAAAACCATTGACGGTTGTTACTCCTTCTGCTGCAGAAGATCTTACCGCATACGTTGAATACGGGTTACCTGCACCAAAATCTGCAGTGAAAATGATCGATCCGAACAACATGGACGAATTAGTTGCTTTGTTACACAACGAGGCTAAAGTTATTTAATCGACAATACGAAATCATGAATATTTTAGTTTATATCAATTCATCCAATCATTTGGCAAAAAGTGCGCTTGAAGCGGTTACTTATGCAAAGAAAATTGGAGGAACAATTACAGTTGTGGCTACCGGATCGGTAGACGATGCAACATTAGGAACTTTAGGTGAATACGGTGCTCAGAAAGTATTGGTAGACCGTTCGGTTGCTACTGAGGATTCTCAACAGGTTACACGTTTGGTAGCAAAAGCTGCTGAATCGACAGGAGCGGAACTGATTGTTTTCTCTCACGATTTGGTTGCAAAAGCAGTTGCACCTCGTTTATCTGTTCGTTTGAAAGCAGGTCTGGTTTCCGGAGCAGTGGATGTTCCAAATGCAAGCGGACAAGTAAAAGTGAATGTATTCTCCGGAAAAGCATTCGGATTTGTTTCCGTTAAATCAGCGAAAAAGATCATTTCCCTTCTTCCGAATTCATTCCAACCTGAAAAAACAGGTTCGGCTTGTCCGGTTGAAGCTTTTGACGGAGCTGCGGGAACTGCATTGATCAAAGTAGTTGAAACAAAAATGCCGGAAGGTGAAATTCCGTTACCAGAAGCTGAGTTGGTTGTTTCCGCAGGTCGTGGATTGAAAGGTCCGGAGAACTGGGGAATCGTTGAAGACCTTGCAAAAGCATTAGGAGCAGCAACAGCATGTTCCCGTCCGGTTGCCGATATCGGTTGGAGACCTCATCATGAGCACGTAGGACAAACAGGTGTTGCCATTCGTCCGAATTTATACATTGCAGCGGGTATTTCCGGGGCAATCCAGCATTTGGCAGGTGTAAACGGTTCGAAGGTGATTGTAGTTATTAATACAGATCCGGAAGCACCTTTCTTCAAGGCTGCTGATTACGGTGTTGTTGGAGATGCTTTTGACGTACTTCCAAAATTAACAGAGGCGGTAAAAAAATTCCGCTCAACACCACACTAAGATTCATCAAATTAATTATTTTTACGAAAGTAATAAGAAGAGGGAAGCACATTACAATGCTTCCCTCCTCATTTAAACCCTTCGTAAGGAAAACGTTCGAATGGACAAGATTAAACTAGATATCATTGGACTGTCATACAGTCAAACTCAAAGCGGTGCTTATGCTTTGGTTTTAGCAGAATCAGGCGGGAAACGTCGTTTACCAATTATCATTGGCGGTTTTGAAGCACAAGCCATTGCCATCGAATTGGAAAAAATGACACCGACCAGACCACTGACTCATGATCTGTTTAAATCACTGGCCCAAACATTTTCCATTCAGTTAAAAGAAGTTGTCATCTACAATTTGCAGGAAGGAATTTTCTTTGCAAAACTGGTTTGTGAAAAAGAGGGTGTCTTTTCAGATATTGATGCACGAACTTCCGATGCGATTGCTTTAGCAGTGCGATTTGATTGCCCGATCTATACGTTTGAGTCCATTTTATCTTCAGCGGGAATCCTTTCTGATGAATTCCTGGAAGAAGATGACGAAATGGAAGTTGCTGAAACTGACGATAACGAGTTCACCAAAATGAATAAAGAAGAACTGGAAGAACAGCTTCAACATGCTATCGACAATGAAGATTATGAGCTGGCTTCCAAAATTCGTGACGAAATCAAAAAGCGCGGAGCGTAATCAGCATTCAATTTCTACTACTATGGGGAAATCCATCAAATTTCGTTTGACCGCAATGAGCTTTCTCCAATTTTTCGTTTGGGGAGCCTGGTTGACAACTATTTTCACTTACGGTACAAAAGGCAAAGGCTGGTCTGTCCAGGAAGTAGGAGCGATTTTTTCCACATTGGCAATTTCCTCTATTCTAATGCCGTCATTAACCGGCATCATCGCTGACAAATGGATTCGTGCAGACAGATTATACGCATTACTTCATTTGGCTTATGGTGGAATTCTGTTTTACGTTCCATTTGTAGACAATCCGGGTGAATTATTTTATGTGATCCTTGCCGCAATGATCTTTTATATGCCAACGATTTCACTGGCAAACTCTATTTCATACCGCGTGTTAACTTCCAATAACTTTGATGTACTCAAATCTTTTCCTCCTATCCGCGTTTGGGGAACTGTTGGTTTTATCGTAGCCATGTGGGTAACAAACCGCACCGGGAGTAACATTACTGCCAATCAGTTCGTTTTTGCAGGTATCGGGGCTGTTTTACTCGGACTTTATTCATTCACTTTACCGGCATGTACCCCGGAAAACCTGAATTCAGGTAAAAAAGGGATTGTCAGTCTCCTGGGACTTGATGGATTCAAACTATTTGCCAATTACAAAATGGCTTTATTTTTCATCTTTTCCATGCTGTTGGGAGCCGCACTTCAATTATCCAACATGTATGGTGAAGCCTATTTATTCAGCTTCCCCAAAGGATCGGTTATTGGAAATTATTCAGGAGTTATTTTGTCTATTTCACAGATTTCAGAAACGCTTTTCATCCTCACCATTCCTTTTTTCCTGAAACGGTTCGGAATCAAACAGGTCATGATGATGGCGATGCTGGCATGGGTTATTCGTTACGGATTTTTTGCCCTGGGAGATACTTCTGCCGGTTGGTTGCTCATCATCCTATCGAATATTGTATACGGAATGGCATTCGATTTCTTCAATATCTCCGGATCAATGTTTATTGAAACGAATACCGATCATTCTATCCGATCAAGTGCACAAGGCTTGTTCATGATGATGACCAACGGATTTGGAGCTTATATCGGAACCGTTGGGAGCAGTTGGGTTATCGGCAATTATTTTACGACTTCAAATGGTCAGACAGACTGGTCGGGCGCATGGTATGTTTTTGCCGCCTATTCTTTAGTTGTGACTATTCTCTTTGTGATTTTGTTCCGTCATAAACATAATCCGGCAGAATTGTCAGAAATTTCACACTAATTGTTTACTAAATAATTTAATGGTAATTTAATGTTTCAATAACATTGAATGAAAACTAAACTCTCCCTCCTCGCACTTGTTTCAAGTGTATTTTCCTTTGGCCAGACTTTTAACGGAACATCCGGAAACATCCAGGACAACCAGGAATTGGTCCGATCCGTAAACGTGAACGGACTCCCGACAAGTATCAACCAAACAACTTTCGGGTTGGAACAGGTTTGCCTCACGATCACACATACCTGGGATGCGGACGTTACCGCAACACTTGAAGCTCCGGACGGAACACAAATCATCCTTTTCTCAGCCATCGGAGGAAGCGATAACAATTTCGACGGTACTTGCCTGCGAAGCGATGCAACAGTTTCCATCACAACCCAAAGTGCACCTTTCAGCGGTATTTTTAAACCGATGAATTCGCTTGGTGTGGCAAACAACGGTCAAGCCCCCAACGGAACCTGGAAATTGAAAATCTTTGACTCTGCAAACGGTGACGAAGGAACACTGGATTCCTGGTCAATTACCTTCGGGAATGATCCTGCGACCTATCAGCCGTTCGTTAGCAGTAATCTGCCTATTGTGATTATTAACACCAATAATCAAGGCATTCCCGACGAACCTAAGATTGAAGCTCAGATGAAAATGATCGACAATGGTTTGGGAAATATTAACCATGTAAATGATCCTGCAAATGCTTACAACAACAAGATCGGGATTGAACGAAGAGGTTCCACATCAGGAGATTTCCCTCAAAAATCTTACGGATTTGAAACACGCGATATAAACGGAACAGTAAAAGACACCACTTTACTTGGAATGCCGGAAGAGCATGATTGGATCTTGTACGCCCCATACAACGACAAAAGCTGTATGCGCAATATTCTAACCTATGAACTGGCGAATAAAATGGAACATTACGCTTCACGGACCATGTTGTGTGAGTTGGTTTTAAACGGGCAGTACCAGGGAATCTATACCCTGATGGAAAAAATTAAACGCGATCCGAACAGAGTTGATATTGCGAAATTACTTCCAACGGATATTACAGGTGATGACCTGACAGGTGGATACATCATTAAAATTGATAAAACTACCGGTTCCAACAACGATGGCTGGACATCCGATTATCCGGCTGAAGATAATTCAGACATTAACTTTTTGTACCATTATCCCAAACCGGATGAGATCATGCCACAACAGGCAGATTACATCCAGGCATACGTGGATTCGTTTGAAACAGTGCTTGCAAGTCCTTCTTTTGCAGACCCAACTACCGGGTACAGAAAATACAGTGTCCCGGAAACATTTATCGATTTTTTAATCCTGAATGAGATCAGTAAAAATGTAGACGGTTATCGTTTGAGTACCTTTTTGCACAAGGAAAAAGATTCCAAAGGCGGAAAACTACGCATGGGCCCGATGTGGGATTTCAACTTAGCCTGGTGGAACGCAGATTATTGTGCAGGCGATGATCACACAGGCTGGCAATACGATTTTTCCAATACTTGCCCCGGTGGATGGCAGCTCCCAACCTGGTGGAAACGAATGTTGGAAGACGGCTGGTTCCAGGATGAACTAAAATGCCGTTGGACAACACTTCGTCAGACCTTTCTTTCGAATGATTCACTTTACGGCAAGATTGACTCCATTGCCCAGTACATTGATCAGGCAAAAGACCGGCATTTTGAACAATGGCCACTTTTAGGAATTTACACCTGGCCCAATCCAAGTCCGATCCCGGCAGATTATCCCGGAGAAATTGCAGCATTCAAGCAATGGATCGTTGATCGTGCAACCTGGATTGACAACAATATCCTGGGTACTTGTCATCTGGGGCTTATCGAACAGGAAATTGCTTCACTATCCGTTTATCCGAATCCTTTCAGCGATGATCTGCACATATCCTGGTTCTCAACCGGGATCAGTAATACCCAAATCAAATTATTCGACTTGAACGGACATGAAATCAGTTCCATACAAAAGACTCCGGTTTACGGAATGAACGAGGTGAAGCTGGATCATTTTTCGGGCATGTTAAGCAGCGGAATTTATTGGGTGGAAATCCAGGAAGGAACTTCGATCAGCCGCATCAAGGTGGTGAAAAATTAATATTTAACCACAAGGGACGCGAAGAGCACAAAGATTTTTTGCAGGATTAAATAAGGTTAAATAAACCTCTATTTATCATACCATAAAGTTTAGCTTATTAAATATACCTTGTGTGCTTCGGGGTCTTTGTGATTCATTCCAATATTAGATTTTTCTCAGGAAAACATCCGGCTGCGGGTAAATTCCCTTTCGCTCCAAGCGCTTGTCTTTTTTATAAAGCACATAACTTTCAGGGATAAATTGTTCTTTTAATTTGACCTCAAAGTAAATCGCGCTCTTGTCTTCTTTTATAAACTGGTATGTTCCGGTGATTTCTTTCGTGCCAATTTTTTCAAGCAGAACCCCTTCCGGCTTCAATTGAACTTCGATGAGTGCACTTTCCACCTGGAATACTTCTTCACCCAACTCCAGTGCGTAAGAAGGAATTTCCCCGGTGTAAACTCCCAGGTACTTCTTTTTGATCTCCTGGGAAATCCCGTTGATTGAGCAAGTAACGATGAAAAGCAATAAACAAAAACGCATTTATTAGTTTTGGGTAAAAATAGAGAAAGGAATCAACAATGCAATCGAATTATCAACCAAAACCACCTGCCTGTGATTAAATTCCTTAACTTCGGGTTTAGTTTTTCAATGCTCATTTCAAGACACCAATGAAACAATATCACGATTTATTACAGCACATTTTAGACAACGGAACTTTCAAGGGAGACCGCACCGGTACAGGAACTTTATCTACTTTCGGATATCAAATGCGTTTCAACCTGGAAGATGGTTTCCCGGTATTGACGACCAAAAAGCTGCACCTCCGTTCGATTATTCATGAGTTGTTGTGGTTCCTTCAGGGTGATACCAACATCAGATATTTGAAAGACAACAATGTTTCCATTTGGGATGAATGGGCTGACGAAAACGGAAACCTGGGACCTGTATACGGTTATCAGTGGCGTTCGTGGCCAACTCCGGACGGCGGTTCCATTGACCAGATCTCCAACCTGATCGAACAGATCAAGAAGAACCCGAATTCCCGAAGATTGATCGTCAGTGCATGGAACGTTGCGTATGTAGATAACATGGCCTTGCCTCCTTGCCATACGATGTTCCAATTCTATGTCGCCGAAGGAAAATTAAGCTGTCAGCTATATCAACGTTCTGCAGACACCTTCCTGGGCGTTCCGTTCAATATTGCTTCCTATGCTTTATTGACAATGATGGTTGCACAGGTTTGTGATCTGAAACCGGGAGAATTTATTCATACACTGGGAGATGCTCATTTGTATTCCAATCATCTGGACCAGGCTAAATTGCAATTGGAACGTGATTTCAGGCCGCTCCCAACAATGAAGATTAATCCGGATGTAAAAGACATTTTTGGCTTCAAATACGAAGATTTCGAATTATTGAATTATGATCCGCACCCGCATATTAAGGCCGAAGTTGCTGTTTAAAAATTGATTTATAAAAACATGTAGGGGCGCGATTAATCGCGCCCCTACATGTTTTTATAAATCAATTTGCCATTTCGCTCATGAATTTGATGCGCATCAGGCGTAATTCTTCTTCAGTGTAATCACCATCAAATTCATGGTAAGCTGTCGCCAAATCATCTGTTTCAGCCTCAGAGAAGTATTCGTAGATCTCCTCCTGGTTATCTGAATCCAGGATATCGTCGATGTAGTAATTGATATTTACCCTCGTTCCGGAAGAAACGATTGCTTCAATCTCTTCGATTACCTCATCCATCGATTTCCCTTGTGCTCTTCCGATATCCTCCAAAGGTAATTTACGGTCAATATTCTGAATCAGTTGGACTTTCAGTACCGATTTATTGATCAATGATTTCACCACCAAATCCTGTGGTCGGTCAATATCATTTTCTTCCACGTAATTATGGATCATTTCAACGAAAGGCTGACCGTATCGTTGTGCTTTTCCGGCACCAACACCCTGACAGTTCGTCAATTCTTCGATCGTAATCGGATATTGAAAACACATGTCTTTTAAAGTCGGTTCCTGGAAGATCACGAACGGTGGAATATTATTTTGTTTTGAAAGTGATTTTCTCAAATCAATCAGCATTTCATACAGGACTTCATCAAATGCACCACCTTTTCCAGGTGCAACAATTCCTTCATCTTCGTCTGAAGCAGAATAGTCGTGCTGTTTCAACAAGGTAAACGATACCGGATTTGCTAAAAATTCCTGGCCCTTTTCCGTAAACTTAAGCGTTCCGTAGGTTTCAATATCTTTGTAAAGAAGTCCTGCAACAACTGTTTGCCTGATTACTGCATTCCAGAAATGTTCATCGCGGTCTTTCCCAATTCCAAACAAAGGTGTCTGATCGTGACGGTAACTTTTGATCTCGGCAGTTACTCCACCGGATAGAAATGCACACACGTGTTTTGCCTTTTGCTGTTCCTGAAGGAAGTCGACAACCTGGAGCAACTGGTGGACAAATTCTTTACCTTCGAGTTTTTCTCTTGGGTACTTGCAATTATCACACATATCGTTGCATTTCTTTTCATCGAATGTTTCTCCGAAATAATGCAAGATGAATTTTCGTCTGCAAACGGAAGTTTCCGAATAAGAAACAATTTCACTCAACAATTGCTTCCCGATTTCCTGCTCTGCAACCGGTTTTCCCTGAAGGAATTTCTCCAGTTTCTCAATGTCTTTGTAGGAATAGAATGTGATACACTCACCTACTCCACCATCACGTCCGGCCCTACCGGTTTCCTGGTAATAACTTTCCAATGATTTCGGGATGTCGTGGTGAATCACAAAACGCACATCCGGCTTGTCAATTCCCATTCCGAAAGCAATCGTTGCAACAATCACATCTACTTCCTCCATCAGGAACATATCCTGGTGTTTAGCGCGTGTAGTTGCATCCAGCCCGGCATGATAAGCCAGAGCATTGACTCCGTTCACTTGAAGTAATTCGGCCATTTCTTCTACTTTCTTCCTGGAAAGACAATAGATAATCCCGGATTTTCCCTGGCGTTGACGGATGTATTTAATGATTTCTTTTTCAACGTCTTTTTTCGCACGGATCTCATAATACAGGTTATCCCTGTTGAATGATGATTTGAACAAGGTCGCATCCATCATATTGAGATTCTTTTGGATATCCGCCTGTACTTTTGGAGTTGCCGTAGCGGTCAGGGCAATGATCGCCACATCAGAGATTTTCTCAAAAATCTCACGCAACCTGCGGTATTCAGGACGGAAATCGTGTCCCCACTCGGAAATGCAATGTGCTTCATCAATTGCAAAAAAGGAGATGGGAACAGACGTTAAAAATTCTATATTTTCTTGTTTCGTAAGTGATTCAGGGGCTACGTACAATAATTTCGTTTTGCCGGCAAGAATATCATCCTTCACCCGGTTAATTTCGGTTTTGCTGAGTGATGAATTCAAAAAATGTGCAACCGAATTGTGATCACTCACATTCCGGATTGCATCCACCTGATTTTTCATCAGTGCAATCAATGGAGAAACTACAATCGCAGTGCCTTCTGATAATAATGCCGGAAGCTGATAGCAAAGGGACTTCCCACCACCGGTAGGCATAATTACAAACGTGTTCTTTTTTTGCAACACATTGGTAATAATATTTTCTTGTTGTCCTTTAAACTGATCAAAACCAAAAAATGTCCTAAGCGCTTCCTTTAGATCATTCTGATCCATAAAGTTTGAATATTAGAGGATTACCTAAATTAATAAATCGAAATTACAGATAATAAAACGCTTCAGCGCTATAAAATCGGCAACTACACTAAAATACAAGATAAATCAATAAAAAACAACTATTAATCTGAGTTCAACTACTATTTTTTTGGTTCCTAATCCGTTTTTGCATCCATTTCTGTGTGATTTTCCGGAGCATTGAGCTTTCATTTTAAAACAGAATCAATAAAATTGATTGAATAACACAGTTATTAACATTTGAAACCCTTAAAATTTTGATGAATTATTAACTTTGCGCCGAAGTATGGAAGAAGAAAAAAATATGTCATTCTTGCAGCATCTCGAGGAATTGAGATGGAGACTGGTTCGATGCGCAGCTGTAATCATTGTTTTGGCTATTGTAATTTGGTGGAACCAGGATTGGATCATGAGACATATCTTCCTTTCCATGAGCAAACCAGATTTTTTCACTTTTGACTTCTTCTGTCGGTATATGAACTTCATGTGCGTGGAAGAAATTCCGATCAATTTCCAGTCGACAACGATGGGAGGTCAGTTTTCCTACGCTTTATGGATGAGTTTCTTAGGTGGTGTCGTAGTTGGTTTTCCTTTTATCTTCTATCAATTGTGGTCCTTCGTAAAACCGGGACTGAAGCAAAACGAAAAGAAAATGGTGAAAGGAATTGTTTTCTATGTAAGCCTTCTTTTCTTCCTGGGAATTTTATTCGGATATTTCATTGTTGCCCCGATGAGTGTTCAATTCTTTGGTACCTACCAAATTTCCAAAGAGATTAAAAACGACTTCACCATTAATTCCTATATGAGCACCGTGCTTTCTACCGTGTTCTATTCGGGATTGTTCTTCTTACTTCCGATTTTAGCTTACCTATTGGGAAAATTGGGAATCGTTTCCTCCGGTTTCCTTACCAAATACCGCAAACATTCTATTGTGGTAGTCTTAATTCTGGCCGCAATTATCACTCCGCCGGATATTATTTCCCAGGTGATTGTCAGTATTCCGATCCTGCTTCTTTATGAAATCGGGATTTTTGTCGTGAAACGTGTTGAAAAGGCACGCTTGAAAGACGAAATGAACGGCTAATTCCTGTCTTGTTTTTACTATGAGTTTTTCTTAGTTTTATGCCGTCTATGTTTAAACTAAGGATTCTATTTCTGCTCTGCCTGATTCAAAGTGCTGTCTATTCTCAGCAGACAAAAGTTTCAGGTCGCGTAACTGATGCAGAGACGGGAGAAGGAATGCCTGATGTAAGAGTCCAGTTCCAGTATTCAAAAATCGGCACGCTTACGGACAGTCTTGGTTTTTATACACTCCAGACCTATTATGCAACGGACAGTATCACCTATTTGATGCCTGAGTTCAACCTGGTAACCAAAGCGGTAAAAAAAGACCAGGAACAGGTTATTGATGTGAAGCTGAGTGAAGACATCATGGACATCACGGAAGTGACCGTAAAACCACCCGATGAATTTCCTTCAACCACCCTGCACAAGAAAGTAATTGCACATAAGGATGCGAACAACAAGGAAAAATTGAGTTCCTACGAATACGAGCTATACAACAAGATCCAGATTGACCTCAACAATATCGGGGATAAATTTAAAGACCGGGATATTGTAAAACGCCTGGACGTAGTGATGGATTACCTTGATTCCATTGATGGAGGAAAAACGTATTTACCTGTAATCCTCTCGGAAAACATTTCCCAGTTCAGTTACAAAAACAATCCGAAAAAGAAGCGGGAATTGGTCTCCGCTACCCGGATTTCCGGAATCGAGAACCTCCAATTGAACCAGTTCCTGGGAGAGATGTACCTGGATTTCAACATCTACGACAACTACCTCAACATCTTTCAAAAAGCATTTATCAGCCCGGTAGCAAATTTTGCACGTAACTATTATAAGTTCTACCTGGAAGACAGTATGTTTATCGATAATAACTGGTGCTACAAATTGCGTTTTACTCCCAAAAGAACCGGTGACATGACTTTCGAAGGTGAAATGTGGATCAATGATACCACGTATGCCGTAAAATCCTTTAAAGCAAAATTATCTCCGTGGGCAAATATCAATTATGTACAGGACATGTACATGGAGCATCATTTTGCGCAGGTCCTTCCGGAAGTATGGATGCTGACAGAAGAAAAAATGATCCTCGACCTGAAAATCACCAAAGGAACAAAACTCTATGGCTTTTATGGTCGAAAATATTCATCCCGGAAGAATTTCATCATTAATAAAGACCGGCCTGACGACTTCTACAAAAGTGAATTTACGGTAGAACTTGCCGATAGTGCCAAAATAAGGGATAAAGCATATTGGATTGCCCACCGGCACATTCCGTTGAACGACCAGGAAAACGGGATTGACAACATGGTCGATTCTTTGAATCACGATCCGTTCTTTAAGTTCCTGAAGAATTCTACTTACATGCTTGCTTCAGGATACTATCCGGTCGGGCCTATTGAGATCGGGTCCATTTACTCGCTCATTTCTGTGAATCCGGTTGAAAAATTCCGGACTGGATTAGCTATCCGGACTTCCAATGCCTTTTCCAAACGAATCGAATTCGGAGGACGGTTATATTATGGTTTCGGGGATCAGCGATTCAAGTACGGATTAACAACCCGCATCAATATTACTCCCAAGAAACGTGGGCTTTTGATTTTTTACGGGAACCGGGATATCGAACAAATCGGGATTTCTCCTACAGCAGCGGCAGTTGGGTCCACCTTTAGTTCGCTTTTAAGGACCGGACCTCTTGACAAGCTGACCTTTGTGGATAAAGCCGGGATCAACCTGGAAAAAGATCTTGGGAAGGATTTCATAATCTTTGGAGGATTTGAATGGAAAGAATACACTCCGCTGGGACTTGCAACCTATGAGAAGCGTAATGAATACGGCGGATTGGATACCATCAGAC
>CBFGPJ010000032.1:0-12300 GCA_965650615.1 uncultured Fluviicola sp.
CCGAGGTGGAGTTATCATACCCGTATCCATTTTATTCATCGAATCAAGGGCGAAAATGCTTTTTAGGATCTGGGCAAACCTGATCACGAAGAAAACCGCTAAAGGAGGAAGCCGTAAATTTTGGGTAAACTTCTTTAAGTACTATTTGATTTTCGCTTTATTCATTGTTTCGCCAATTGTTTTAATGATATATCATATCTTTGTACGCCCTTTTAAGGGACAACACATTAAACGCGAATTAGCATATTACAGAGGCACTCAATTGAGATAAGAATGAGCTTGAAGGAAGTATATATAACACGTACGGCATCTTTTTTACCCAATAATCCCATCTCCAATGATGAAATGGAAGATTATTTAGGGTTGATTAATGACCGTGCATCTAAATCGAGAAGAATCGTTTTACGTAATAACGGAATCAAAAACCGCTATTACGCAATTCGTAAAGACGGGACGGCAACTCACACGAATTCCGAAATGGTTTCATTGGCCATCCGCAATTTGTTCCAAAAAAATCCACAGGAAATCAAAGAAGTTGATTTGCTTAGCTGCGGGACTTCCTCCCCGGACCAAATGATGCCTTCGCATGGTGTTATGGTTCATGGATGGTTACCTGAATCCAAAAATATTGAAGTGGTTTCTCCTTCCGGAGTTTGTTGTTCGGGAATGCACGCCATGAAATATGCATATATGGCGATCAAATCAGGAATGAGCAAAAAAGCTATTTCATCCGGGTCAGAACGCTTATCCCGTGTACTTAGTTCCGACAAGTTCGAGCTGGAAATTCAAAAACTGACCGAACTGGAAGAAAATCCATACCTGTCTTTCGACAAAGATTTCCTTCGCTGGATGCTATCGGATGGTGCTGCTGTTTTCATGCTGGAAGACCAAAAAAGCACGGAAGGCCTTTCATTACGCATTGATTGGATAGAAGGGATTTCCTTTGCCAATGAGATCGAACCGTGTATGTACATGGCTGCTGATAAAATGGAAGACGGCTCTTTGAAAAGCTATATGGATTATGACCCTCAGGATATGATTGAGAAATCCATTCTGAGTATCAAACAGGACGTAAAACTATTGGACGAACACATTGTTAAACTGGGATTCAATAAATTGAAAACCAAGTTTGACGAATGCGGGTTGACAAATAATGACGTAACGTGGTTCTTACCACACATGTCGAGCTATTTCTTCGAAGATAAGATCTATGCTCAGCTTGCTGATAATGGAATGGAGATCCCGAAAGAACGCTGGTTCTCCAACCTGGCTACTCACGGAAACGTTGGTGCGGGTTCGATCTATTTAATGGTAGATGAATTATTTACCAGCGGAAAACTGAAGGCAGGTGACACCATTCTGCTTGCAGTTCCGGAAAGTTCCAGATTTTCCTATGTATTTGCTTACTTAACTGTTTGCTAAATGAAAAAGTCCGAAGTTCCACAAGATAAAAGTGCTCTTGAAAATTTTACAAGGGAAGTTTGTTATGTGAAGAACGAAGACGGACATTACGATACTGAATTAAGTACCGGTTGGGAAGCCAAAAAAGTTGCTTTGGATGAAGCCTGGAAAGAAATCGAACGAAGAACGGCCGACGCGCGGGAACAAATAAAAAGAGGTGAAGCAAGCCCCATTCTTTATTTTATGGAAGAAAAGCTGATGGACTTCACCGTACTGTCAGGATATACCGGTTTCTGGAAATTCCGTATCAAAAGACATTTGAAACCAAATGCATTCAAAAAATTGAGCGACAGCGTTTTAAAACGTTATGCAGATGCATTTGAGATTTCCATTAATGAACTCAAAAATTTTAAAGCTTAGTGTCAGAATTTATTCATCACCAAACTGCCCATTGTGAAAATGGCGTTACTATGAGCTTATTACAGCATCATGGGGTGGACTTTATGACCGAGCCACTTGCTTTCGGAATGGGTTCAGGCCTGTTCTATATCCACATTCCGTTTATGAAAGTAAACAATGGCCCTGCTATTTCATTCAGAACCATGCCGGGAGCCATTTTTAAGCGTACGTGTAAAGCATTGGATGTTAAAGTTGAACGTAAAAAATTCAAAGACCCTAAGGAAGCAACCCGTTTCCTGGATGAAAAAATCGCACAGGGAATCCAGGTTGGATGCCAGGTAGGTGTTTTTCATTTACCCTATTTCCCGAAAGAATACCGTTTTCACTTCAATGCGCACAACCTGATTGTTTTCGGGAAAGAAGGCGATCGTTACCTGGTGAGTGATCCGGTGATGGAAGTAACCACTTCTTTAACCACAGAAGAATTGGAGCGTGTGCGATTTGCAAAAGGCGCTTTGGCACCAAAGGGACATATTTATTATCCTGTAAAAATCGGTGAGATCACCCAGGAGCAGGTCAGAAGAGGAATTGCGAAAGGAATTAAGCGCAATTGCAGGGATATGCTCAAGATTCCGGGATCAATAGCCGGAGTAAAGGGAATTGTTTATACCTCGAAGAAAATCCGCGGTTGGAGAGAGAAATTAGGACCTCGCCAGGCCGGTCTTCATTTGGGTCAGATTGTTCGTATGCAGGAAGAAATCGGGACCGGTGGAGGAGGATTTCGTTTCTTGTATGCCGCTTTTCTTGAAGAAGCTTCTGTTATTATGCAAAATGAACAATTAGCCAAAATTTCAGAAACAATGACCAAAGCCGGTGATTTGTGGAGAGACAGCGCACTTCAAATGTCGGGGATCTACAAAGGCCGCTTAACAGAACAAAAAGACTTTGACGCTTGTGCCGATCTATTGGTTGAGATCAGTGCAGTCGAAAAACAGGCCTTCCAGGAATTGGCGAAAATCAAATTCTAAATGAGATGCAGGAGACTCTTTTGCATGTTTCAAAAGTTTACAAATCCTATGGTAAAAATACCGTTCCGAGTTTGGACGGAATCGATTTTACAGTTGCAAAAGGAGAAATTGTAGGCATTTTCGGACCAAACGGTGCCGGAAAAACCACATTGATCTCCATACTTTGCAGCATTTTGGACCCAACATCTGGTTCCGTGACTTATCATTTGGACGGGGAGAAAACTCCACGCCAGATACGAAGTCAACTGGGATTTGTCCCGCAGGATTTTTCCTTCTTTCCGGAGTTGACGGCGAAACAAAATCTTTCCTATTTCGGGAATTTATACAATCTCGAAAAAGACAATTTGGAGCGGAAAATGGATGATTTATTGCAAAAAGTGGGGCTTTTTCATGTTAAAAACAAAAAAGTGGCTACTTTTTCAGGTGGAATGAAACGTCGTTTGAACCTGATTATTTCCTTGCTTCACAATCCTTCGGTTCTGTTTTTGGACGAGCCGACTGTTGGTGTGGATGTTCAAAGTAAAATTGCAATTATGAATCTGCTCCAGGAATTAAATCAAGAGGGAACAACAATCATTTATACTTCGCACCATTTAAAAGAAGCTGAAGAATTCTGCAATCAGATCATTTTGATTGATCATGGAAAGATCATTGCAAGTGAAACACTCGTGAATTTGCTAAATAAACATGCTGTCAATAATCTGGAGCAACTCATCCTGAAACTGACCGGAACCCTATTACGCGATTGATGAAAAAATTAAAGGCATCCGTACGGAAAGAAATACTCCTGGTACTTCACGATAAAGTGGGGCTGTTATTGATGTATTTGATGCCACTCTTATTGGTTTTTATCATCACAATCGTACAAAACAGTGCTTTTCAAATTGTAAACGAAAATAAACTGACCGTTCTGATCTCCAATCAGGATAAAGGTTCTCTGGGTGATTCATTGGTAAAAGCCCTGGCCCATTCCGGGAGTTTTGAGATCAAAAAAAATGATCAACTCTCCGAAAATGCTGTTAAGCGAACAACTATTGACGAAGATGCCATGCTGGGAATATATATCCCGTCCGACTTCAGTGAGCGATTAGCAAGTAATGCCAACAATATTTCCCAATTGATGCTGGAACAAATGGGTGTAATTGAAAAAGCCCCGAAAATTGCTCCTGAAAAACAGGAAATTGCCATTTATTTTGATCCTATAGTACAGGAAAACTTTCGAATTTCCGTCAATAACGGAATCCAGGCTATCACAAATGGTATCGAGAATGAAGAAATGGTTTCGAAATTGTTCCAGGAAATGGGATATGATTCGATTCCGAGAAATATCCGGCAAGCCATTATAAACCGCGAAACCAAATTGAAAATTGCGAATGCGAGCTTGAGCAATGAAGCGGAACTGATTCCGAATTCCAGTCAGCATAACGTTCCTGCATGGTCCATTTTTGCCATGTTCTTCATGGTGATTTCCCTGGGTGGAAATATTGTAAAGGAACGTTTATCGGGGAGCTTTTTGCGACTTCAAACCATTCCGCGGGGTTTCGCCTTGACATTGATATCCAAATTTCTGGTATACCTGTTTGTAGCTTTATCCCAATTGCTTCTTCTTTTCCTGATGGGAATTTACATTTTCCCGCATATCGGATTACCCCAATTGGCGATGCCGAATGCATTTTTACCGTTCCTGGTCGTTACCTTGCTTTCTGCCGTTTCTGCAATTTCTTATGCAGTTTTGGTTGGTACCTATGCCAAAACGCAAGAACAGGCAAATGGGTTCGGGGCCATTTCGATCATTATTTTTGCAGCAATTGGTGGAATTTGGGTGCCTAATTTCGTGATGCCGGATTACATGCAGGCAATTGGGAATATTTCTCCTTTGAAGTGGTGCCTGGAAGGATATTACACGCTTTTCTTGAAAAATGGTGCCTGGAGTGAATTAATTGGTACTATAACTTTCTTATTTTTGTTCACAGTAATTTGTCAACTCTTGATATTCATAAAGTTGAGAATTCAAAACTATATTTAAAATATGACTACAAACAGAGAAGAATTAATTGTTGAGTTCAAAGAACATTTGATTAAATATTTGAACTTGTTGGATTTAACTCCTGCAGATATTCAGAATGATGTGCCATTATTCGGAGAAGAATTAGGTTTGGATTCTATTGATTCTGTTGAATTGATCGTTTTACTGGACCGTGAATACGGAATAAAAATCAAGAACCCAACTGAGGGCAGACAAATCTTGGTTGATGTCAATACAATCGTAGATTACATTATTGCGAATAGAACAAAATAGGATCTATGACTGAAATTGTTGTTACGGGAATGGGTGCAATCAGTTCAATTGGGTTGACAATTGCTGAAAACCTTTATTCCCTGCAACATGAAATTTCAGGAATCAGAAAAGCCAAACATTTCAAGTCTCACTATACCGACTCCCTGGTATTTGGGGAGATCGATCAAAGTGATGAATCCCTTTTAGCCGAATTGGGGCTTGAAAAAGGACGTGGTTTCACACGAACAACGCTTATTGCCATGAAAGCCTTTCGTGAAGCTGTAACGGATGCTCAGCTTAGTTTGGAAGACCTGGCATCAACCCGCACAGCTTTTATCAGCTCAAGTACCGTTGGAGGAATGTGTTATACGGATGATCTGTACCACGATGCAAATATGCATGGTTCTCCATCAGAGTACGTAAAGAATTACGAAGGTTCGGATCACGCTTTACAAATCGTTCGTTTTTATGGAATGAAGGGAATCACTGACGTTATCAATACGGCTTGTTCATCGTCAGCCAACGCCATTGCACTGGGCGCCCGTTTACTGGAAACAGGAAAAGTAGATCGTGTGATTGCCGGGGGAAGTGATTGTCTTGCAAAATTTACGGTAAATGGTTTCAATTCCCTCCGGATCTTAAGCGAGGAACCTTGTAAACCTTTTGATACAAACCGCGAAGGATTAAGCCTTGGAGAAGCTGCAGCTTATGTTGTCCTGGAAAGAAGATCAGACGTACCGGATCACAAAAAAATCCGGGCCGTCTTCTCAGGTTTCGGGATTTGTAACGATGCCTTTCACCCTTCTGCAACATCTGATGATGCAAGAGGACCAAGAATGGCAATGGAACTGGCCCTGAAACGTGCGAAGCTGAAACCGGAGGATATTCAATACATCAACGCGCACGGGACCGGAACACCCAACAACGATATTACGGAATCATATGCTTTTTCCAGGTTGTTTAAAATTGTTCCTCCTTTCAGTTCAACGAAATCCTATGTAGGGCACACGTTAGCTGCTGCAGGTGTCCTGGAAGCAATTTACAGTATCTTTTCTATCCAGAACCAGGAAGTATACCCAAGTTTGCGAGTAGAAAATCCCATTTCGGAGTTTGCTTTCCGGCCAACCTTGAAATACACCCCGGAAGTTACCATTAAACATGTTATTTCCAATTCATTCGGGTTTGGGGGAAATTGCACCTCTCTAATCTTTTCAGCATGTATATAAAAGACCTCTACGCTATTTCTCCGCAAAAAACACATGATTTGTCTTTCGAAAAGGGAGATTGGCGGGTTTTGAATGAATACATCTACACCGCTATCGAACCTTCTTACCAGGATTTGATTCCCAATGCACAGTTAAGAAGAATGGGAAAAGCAGTGCGCATGGGAATCGGTGTTTCTTTGCCATTATTGGGAAGAAATCCAAAACCTGATGGGATTATTTTTGGAACTGCAAACGGTGGATTGGAAGACTGCATTAAGTTTTTGAACCAAATTGTTGAATACAACGAAGGAACATTAACTCCTACAAATTTTGTACAAAGTACCCCCAATGCCTTAGCCGGACAAGTAGCACTTCTTTCTGAAAACCAGGGTTACAATATGACACATGTCAATGGTTCACTGGCTTTTGAATCTGCTTTATTGGACGCTTCACTTTTTTTCGATGAACACCAGGACGAAGAAAAAACCTTGTTGCTGGGAGCTGTTGAAGAAATCTCAGATTATAATTACAATATTGACCGTTTGGGAGAACGTTTCAAGGAAGAATTGGTTTCCAACACAGATCTTTTGAGTTCGGGGACACCAGGCTCCTATTGCGGCGAAGGATCTACTCAATTTTACCTGAGCAGTAATCCGGAGAACAGCCTTGCGCAATTCAAAGCCTCTAAGCAATCGTCTCACCTGTCTGAAAATGAGATCGGGGAATTCGTGTTGAGCTTTCTGCAGGAACAAAAGATCACTATTGCAGATATCGATTGTCTGTTACTTGGAAAAAACGGAGATGTTGCCACTGATTCCTGGTATGACCAAGTAGAACAACTTTTTGGCGACACACCAAGAGTTTATTTTAAGAAGTCGGTCGGTGAATACCGCACAGTAAGTGCATTTGCAAGCTATTTGGCGGTTCGTTTGCTGAACGGCCAGGCACAACATGTAATAGAAAATGGTGCAACGATAACACCGCGCACCACTCTCATATACAATCATTTTGATGCTGTTCGTCACAGCCTGATCCTGATCCAAAGATGATTTAAAACCACATAGGAACATAGGCACATAGTTTTCACTCTCTTTGGGTAATAGAGACTTTAATATTATTACCATAACATAGATCACATAATTCTTAGAAGTTTAAGATGAATCGGATAGACAATTCAACGATTCCTATGTTTCTATGTGACCTATGTGGTAAATTTCCTATTTCTTCAGGATCGTAATCGTTTTTCGGCCTTTTACGGGCATCGTTCTGAAAACAATATCCCAAATTGGAGTAGAAACTCCGAAGGCTTTATCGTGTTGCTGATAATGATGGATGTTGTGATGTCTCCACCAAAAGTTAAACCGTGCAGGTGCAGGTTTACTGTGCACCATCCAGTGAATGCTGATATACACCAGGTAACCGATTAAGAAACCCGCACCAAAAGTAAAGGCTGCACTTCCCATCATGAGATAAAAAACTCCCAGGAAGGCGCTTGCAATTACCAATCCCGGAACCGGGGGTAAAATAATGCGGTCTTCGTCACTCGGATACTGATGGTGAATTCCGTGGAACATGTATTGCAAACCGGTATCATAAGACGCATCCTTCAACTTATGATACACAAAACGATGAAGTACGTATTCGCCGAATGTCCATGCTAAAAATCCAAGAAAGAACAATAAGATCATGTTGATTGCAGTTCCTTGAAAATATTGCATATAAATCCAGAGCCAAACACCGGCTACAGCGCTATACAATACGATAATAATCCAAAGCTTTGTTTTTGTTAAGACCTCAAGAAGAGGAGATTTGAATAGTTTAGGCGATTTTTCATCAGGATAAACTCGGAATTCATAATTTTCATTATTTGCTTCCATAGAATAGAATTTAGTGAGTATTACTTTTTGAATATTTCAATTTGGCACTCAGTTGTTCTATCACAACCTACAACAAAGTTAATGAACTTTAGATGCTATCGGTTCTAAAACATAACTAAAATGTAGGGCTTTTAGTTAAAAAAAACTAATTTTCAGGGAATAATCTGCTGTAAAATTTCCAGGAGCTCTGTATAAGTGGAAGTATCCAGAATGAAATGAACGGGTGAATCATCATCCATCATTGCTTCTGCCGTGGTATGACCCCAGGCTATTACTTTTGCATCTTCAGGAAGAACGTTCAAAGAAATAAAACTCCTGTAATTGGAAGGGCTTGTAAACACATAGATTGAAAAAGGGTTCAGGAATTGAACCGCGTCCTCAATGGTATTATAAACCAATAATGGAATCTTTTGCGCTTCGGGAAGTTGTGCTTCAACGGATTTGTTGGATTTAAGCGATTGCGGAAAAAGTGCAACCCGCTCTCCAAGCCAATCCCTGAACTGCTTTCCAATTTCCTGAGGGTTCCCCGCATTTTCTCCAAAAAAAGAGACGATGTATCCTTTCTCCTCAATGTATTTCTTCGTTTCCAAACCGATACACGCAATTTGCTGATTCGGTTGCGGGGTAAAATTTTCCGAAACAAAAAAATCGAAGGATCGCGGAGAAGAGAAAAATACCACATCCCAATCAGAAGGGGCCTGAAAAGGAATTTTTTGAAAGGAAATAAAGGATTTTCGGACTAATGGAATATTATTCTCCTGACAAAAATCGCGAATAAGAAGAGAAGAGTCGCTTTCCGAACTAAGAAATATACTCTTGATCTTCATCTTCTTCTTCAGCCAATAACGCTTCTAAAACCACATCAACCATATCCAGGTCGTGCGGGCCTTCAAATTCGAACCATTGTGCTCCTTGCTCCCATTCGTGTGCAAAAGCAACCAATAGTCGTCCTTCTTCCGGGCAATATGCACCAAGCGGAAGCTGACAACCACCTTGCAAACGATTCAAAACCGTTCTTTCCAAAGCAATTTGAGACTGGATATCCTCGTGGTTCATGGCTTGCATGAAATTATACAATTCGTTGTCATTCTCACGGATCTGCAAAGCAAGAACACCTTGCGCAGGTGCCGGGATAAATTGTTCCGGGTTCAGTACCACTTCATGCATTCCTTTCAAATCCAGTTTTAGACGGTCTAAACCAGCTTTTGCGAGCAGGATGGCATCGTACTCACCGTCAACCAGTTTTTGAAGCCGGGTAGGAACATTTCCACGCAGGTCTTTGATCTGAACATCGGAGCGATAACCAACCAATTGGGATTTTCTGCGAGCAGACGAGGTACCGACAACAGCACCTTCTTTTAAACTCCAAAAAGCATTTTCATCAAATGCCTTCGGGTGGATAAGCAAGACATCTGCCGGGTTCTCTCTTTCTGAAACCGCTGCTATGATTAACCCTTTCGGGGGATTTGTTTCGAGGTCTTTATGAGAATGTACGGCAAGATCAATTGTTTCCTGAAGTAAAGCCTGCTCGATTTCTTTCGTGAAAAAACCTTTGCCCTCCAATTTATCAAAACTCAAATGCTGGATTTCATCTCCCTGAGTTTTAATAATGGTAATACTCACTTCCGCTCCAAGAGCTTCCAATTGGTTTTTTACATGATTGGCTTGCCAAAGTGCTAAATCACTTCCACGCGAACCGATACGAATTTTTCTCATGAAGTAAAATTACGATTTAAACATGATTTCTTTTGCCATAATCATCGGCATACTCATGTATTTTTTCTCCATGTACCCTACAACTTTTTCCAGGATCTCTTTGGAAGACGGATCCAATTGGTCCAATTCGTTTTTGAAAATCTCATTGAAAGCAGTTGCACGGATCTCTTTGACCATTTGCGGTACAGGTCTCATGGCAACTTCTATTGCACGCATTTTTGCAATGTTCCGGAATTCATTATTTGCTTCTTCCAGAATTTGCTCTACATGGATTACTTCTTGTGAGCGTTCCTGCAAGTGGCCGTCTGAAATTCGCTGAAGAACTTCTATTGAAATGTTTCTTGTAGGATAGTTCGTATGAACATCCTGGGAAATATAGCTTGGTAAAGCCAAATCTACCGTAATCTACGGGTTGGTTTCACCGTTCAACAAGTTTTTATACAATTTCTCATCGACGATTACATCTTCGGAACCGGTACAGGAAACCAAAATATCAAACCCTTCCGAATACGTTGACAATTCACTTAACGGATATGCTTTTCCTCCTAATTCTTCCGCCAGAACTTCAGCTTTTTCAAGTGTTCTGTTGAAAATCACAAAATTGCTCATTCCGTGTTTTTTCAAAAAGCGCAACATGGCGGTATTGGTAACTCCCGCACCAATTGCCAAAACACGTGCGTTCTTCGGAGCGTCCATTCCAACCAAACGCTGGTATGCGATAGAAACTACCGAAACCGGTTTTAAAGAAATCTTGGTTTCAGTATAAACACGTTTTGCAGTCTCGATAGTATGACGGAATAAAATACGCAAGGTGTCTCCAGAAAGGCCCAGATCACGCGATTGTTCGTAAGCCTGACGAACCTGTGTAATGATCTCACGTTCCCCGATCACCAGGGAATCAATAGAAGCCGCTACTCGCAAGGCATGATTAACCGATTCCATCTTCGCGTAAACAACAGCTTTGGTCGCAAAGAAGTTTACTTTTTCTTCATCAAACTCAGGGTAAAGTGCTGAAAAGAAATCGTGGAGAAATTCTGTGGAAACAACCTCATTCGTCACCAGGAAATACTCTACCCGGTTACATGTTGACAAAAACATAATCTCATCAATATGCAAACGTTCTTTTACATATTGAAAACGCGATTGAACAGAATCCTGTTCTATATGCAAAGCTCCGATTTTGGAGACTTCCAAATTTCTATGCGTAAATGCGATTGTATTCAGTTGCTTAATCACGAATGTAACTTTCTAGCTTTATACCTGCAAAGTTGGCAAACAAGACGTTTTAAATTGTCATAAAACTGTCAGAGATTTAATTTAGAATGGATATAAACAATCCAAAACCCGCGAAAACAAAAGGAAACTCAAAAACGACTCTTTGAAACATGACGAAAATCATACTTTAAAGATTGAAAAAGAGACGAAAATCACTCGACATCGATCACTACTTGGTAGTCTTTTGGATTCCCAGATAAACTAACAAGGCCGGAACAACCACTGTAACAATTGTTACGATCGCATTGACATTGAATTTCTTTTGGTCCACCTTGGAATCGGTCGGCCTGGATTCAAACCGGTAAGCAATGTTGGTGGAATCATAATAAGCAACCAGGTCCATATACTTCCCGATCTTCTTCTTCCCGTTTGTTTCTTTCAGCATAAAAGGAATCGTTTTGCGATCGGTTGTCCGGTACTTATAAATAAATGACCGGTATCCTGTCGAATCATAAATATTGATATCGTATGGCTCTACACCCAATTTCCGGTTTACGGAATCCATACTCATCCCCGTTTTAAGCTGTATGACCTGTTCTACATGTGCATACTTAGGTGCAGATACAATACAGGATTGAACCAAAAGTGAAGGGATCAGAATACTTACCAGAATTTTGTTTCCTTTTCTCATGTCGAATCGCTAATTGGTGGGGCAAATCCAATCAGATAAATCGAGGAAACCGCATTAGCAGGTAAAACAAATTACAACAATTGCTTGAAAGGAAAATTCTAAAAAATCAAAAAATTATTTCCCTCCGTTCTCGTGCAAATCTTTCAGGCAGTTTTGATCAAAAACAGGAATGGGTGAATTTCCGATCAGATTGTCGAAAATACTTCCAGTCTCTGCTTCCCAATACATCAGACAATTCGAATTATCACAATGAGCACCGTGAGCTACATCCTGATGCGAGTCGTACATGGCTGAACCCAAATTCACCAATCCTAAAATGTGACCGAACTCATGATTAATAACTGTTGTTTCCAGCTTATACAATTCAGGTTCTGCAAATCCACCGGAATTGTCTTTGAGCGATTTCTCATAAATCACCATGGAGGTATTGTAATAAGCCTGACCGAGAACCATGGCCGAACCTGTATTCTCATTGGACGGACCATCCAGG
>CBFGPJ010000033.1:0-12291 GCA_965650615.1 uncultured Fluviicola sp.
GAAATTGGCTCTCATCACTATACACCTCTATTATGGAAACACTATTCAATAGTTCGTAATCCGGACACACCATTGTATCATCCTTTGAAAACCATCCGATCAGTAACACTATTCATTTTACAAATATGAAAACAAGAAATCACTATTTACTTGTGCTGTTCATGCTATTTGCAGGCGGCATATTCGCTCAAAATGTGAGTACCGGGCTGGACGCTCTCTTTGCCCCGACACCTGTTGGAAGTTTAGATGCCTGGTGGCAGATTACCGCCGGTCCGAACGGCGCCACACCTGCCCGCCGTGAAGCAACTTATTCTCCTTATTGGCAAACTACTCCGATGACCGGAACCAACGCCTGCTGGATTGATGAAACGGGTTCGATTTTCGGAAGTACGCCAGGAGATTACACCTTCGAACGGACATTTACTGTTAGTCCAACGGATGGCAGTATTGTCGCCGATTTCGGAATGGCCTGGGACGATATGCTGTTATCCGCAGAATTGGTACCTCCAAGCGGTCCAACTATTCCACTGACCGTACCGGTCGGTACACCAAACCAATACTGGGTAGGGCCATCTGTAAATTATACAGTTAACAGCCCGGTACCGGGAACCTGGAAAATTCGTGTAGTTATTCGTTTCATCGATAGCGTCGGCGGGTTCCTCCTTTCGGGAGAAGTAAAACATTGTCCGAAGTACAATATCAGTACGGGAATCGACAACTCAGGTGCAGCAATTGCGCTTGGTGCCACAGATCCGAACTGGACCATTTCTTCAGGTCCCGGCGGACCGGCTACACGTCGTGTTGCCAGCTTCCCTGGTTACTGGCAGCCAACTCCGGTTGCTCTTACGAATGCTTGCTGGATCAATTCAACAGGTACATACAATGACCCGGTTGGTGTAGAAACATTCGACCGCGATTTCGTTATCCCTTCCGGAGTTGCTTCATTCACCACTGCTTTCGGAGTTGCGTATGATGATGTACTTACTTCCCTTGAGCTCGTTCCTCCATCCGGACCAAGCATTCCGCTTGTTCCACCTGCTGCTCCGGCATATACGGTCAGCCCTGACATCAACTACACGGTTTATTCACCTATGCCGGGAACATGGAAAGTACGTGCAAAAGTGCAATTTATCGATCAAATAGGCGGCTTCATTCTTTCAGGTTACATCTCCACAAAGTGTAATGACGATCCAGAGCCATGCAATTGCGAATCCCTGCTTGCAGACTTCGGCTACACGCTCGACGCTGATTGTAATGGTCATTTCACAGGCAGCACCGGTAGTGACTGTTTCAGCGATGTCAATTACGAATGGTTCGTAGATGGTTCATCGGTTGGGACCGGGCAACTGTTCGACTATCCGTTCACCACGAATGGTGTGCATACCGTTTGTATGAAAGTAACCGCGGTTACACCTGATGGACAGGTATGCGAAAAGATCATCTGTAAAGATGTAATGGTACAATGTAATCCATGCAATTGTGAAGGATTAACCGCCAGCATGAACGTTTTAGTGGATGCATGTGTGGGTCGTTTCAATGCCACAGCACAAGGCAATTCCTGTATGCAAAACTTCACCTATGAATGGTCTGTAAACGGAATAGTTGTAGGTACAGCTCCTATTATGACATTCGTATTCCCGGGTAACGGAACATATGTGGTGTGTGTAAAAGTAACAAGCACGCTTCCTGATGGAACAGTTTGCGAAAAACAAGTTTGCCAGGATGTTCAGGTGGGCAACTGTACGGGTTGCAGCTGCGAACAGGTAAATGGAAACTTCCTGTACACTCCATTCAGTTGCGGCTTGGATCTAACTGCCCAGGCACTCATCCCGGCATGTATGACCAAAACAACTTATAACTGGACGATCAACGGCTCTCCGGTTGGAGCAGGCCCTGGCATCAGCGTTCCACTTCCTGGCAGCGGTGCGTATGTAGTTTGTCTGACAATTACGTCAGTGAAACCGAACGGACAAAAATGTGTTAAGCAAATCTGTAAGGATATAACGCTTAATTGTGGGAAATCATTATCACAAGGAAGAATGCAGTCATCATCGGACGAGACACAGGTAAACCTGTATCCGAATCCGGCAACTAATGAATTAAACGTAGATTTCTCTACCTCCGTAACTGGTGAAACGAAAGTGACCCTAAAAACGATAGATGGAAAAGAAATTGCACATGAAACGCGAATGACAGAAGCAGGTAATCAACACTTCCTGCTTGCAATTCCTTCCCATGTTTCAGCAGAGATCATTCTCGTAGAAATAGAGAACGGTACGGATCGCATTATCCGAAAAGTAACTGTTTCTAAGTAGCAGATCGAATACCAAAAATTAAAAACCGCTTTTCTGTTTTCGGATGGAAAAGCGGTTTTTTTATTTTAACTTGGTTTGGTGTGCAGTAGTTTCCATAATAGCGGGATAAATCCAAGTGAAACGGCTATAAATATTCCGACACGAACATAATTTAGGGTTTTCCAGACATTTGCCCGTTTTACCAGATCTGTAGTGGAATTTAGTCCTTCGGCAATTTTCTGAAATTCAATGATATTCGGAGCGAAATAGGAAAGTGTCCAAACCCTGACCGCAAAGTGAATGATGAAAAGTATCAGTAATCCGTTTCTTATTGCTATCAATTTCCAGCAAAAGACAATGGCCAGGATAAAAGTCAGTTCATGCAAGGAATGAAAAATAATCCAAAAGGTCTTTAGGCTCGCTCCGTTCCTGTCGATTAAATAGGAGAAAGATTGTGGTGGATTTGCCGTCCATTTGGGGACTAAAACTGCTGTTTCGAATAGCTGGGCTCCATTCATTAAAAAATAAGTTAGTGTGGTGACAAGCATCCACAATTCTGCTCTCGATAAATAATTTTCTGTGATATTCATGGCCTATTTTTTTAAGTTTTGAGTAACGCTTTTCATAATTTCTGTTGCCGATACAAAATACCGTTCAATCACTTTCATTTCGGCTTCTGAAAATGAATTGGTCAATTCCTGTGTCCTGCTTTGCAGAATAGTGAAAACAGGTTCAAGAAGTTCCATTGCTTTTTGAACATCCGGAACAATCAACACTTTTCTGCGGTCATTTTTGTCCGCTTTTCGTTTCAAAAGTTTTCTTTTCTCAAGCCTGTCTATCAATCCAGTTACTGCTCCGGTTGTCAGTCCGGTTATTTCTGAAATTTCTCCGGCAGTCAGTTCCTTGTTTTTAATAATCAGTCCAAGATATTTGTGGTCTACTCCTGCAAGCCCCACACTGCGTGAAATAGCCTCATGCATTAGAATGGAGGCGTCAGAATAGTTTCTGCTTATTTCACTGAAATTTTCGGTTGTTTCCATTGGTTAATTTATTTTATCACTAAATATCTTAGCACAAAGATAAATAAAAATATACTATTCAACCAAACTGGTTGGAACGATTTAAAGAGGTAATTGGTTGCATCCCTTCTGATCCTCCTTTGAATCCAACTCGTTAAACAATCATTAAAACCTTCGCTTTAAATCGGAAAACCTTCAAGGCACTCGAAACCAATAGTATTTCAACTGATTTTTCGCGAAATTAAATACTTACCAATTTTAGATTTAACGTAATGAAAACCACTTCTGTGAAATGCGTATTCCTATGCATATTTTTCTGCATTTTCTCGAATGAAATACTTGCTGCCAACCGGTATTGGATTGCAACAGGTGCATCAAACTGGAATAACACGGCCAACTGGTCAATTACTTCCGGGGGAGCCGGGGGAGCTTCTGTTCCCGGAGCAAGCGATTTTGCCATTTATGATGGTGTGGGTGGAAGTAACGGAACCTGTAACCTGGATATCGTAACAACCATTGCCGGAATTACATGCAGCGGATATAGTGGTACGATTGATCTGAATGGAAACGACCTCACTGTATCGAGTACAGCCAATATTGTCTTTTCTTCGGGGATCATTACAAATAGCCTGGGTACTGCGGCGACTTTAGCTGTAACTACCACAGGAATCCTAACTTTCAGCGGGACCACTTTTGGAATAAGTACTTCCTTTGCTCCCATTTTAACTTGTTCGGCAGCACAGGTTTATTTAAACGGAAGTACATTTTATGGTACAACCACCATCGCAAAAACAGGAGGCACCAATAATTTAGGCAATGGTGGAAATATCTTTCATGGCCTTACAACCTTAATAAACTCCGGAAGTGCTTATTTTGCAACAGCCTTTATTTCACCGGATATTTTTCATGCTGACCTGACCCTTACAAACACTGGTTCCGCCTGGATTGCCATGTCTGATCATTCAATTGGAAACCAATACAACGGAAATATCATTGTCAACTCAACCAATGGGACAACTAATGCCGGAATTACCTTTGGGAACGGACCCGGGACCGCCATATCGTCTACTTTAGCCAGTGGAAAAACAATTACGGTAGGCAGCACCGGATTTTCAGCAGGAAGACTTTTACTGCGATGTTTCACCCAGCTGGGAACGACGCCTCAAAGTTTGGTGTTTACCGGTACCGGGATCCTGTATCTGGGACCTCTTTCAACATTCAACGGGAATGTTGACTTCCGCACTCCACAAATTTACCTCAATGATTGGACCTATAACGGAACAGCCTACCTGGAAAAGAAAGGTGCTACCAATAATTCGGGAAGCGGTGGAAACATATTCAATGGGGCAACAACGCTTGTCAATTCCGGAACCGGATTTTTTGTAACGGCAGCAACTGTTGCAGATACATTTAATACAGATCTCACACTGATCAATACCAATACATCATCAGTCGGATTATCTGATATTTCAGCCGGAACACGATTTAATGGCAATATTATTGTGAACTCCACCGCAGGAGTGGGAATTACCATCGGGTGGAATGCACCGGGAGCTTCCAGTATGGCCGAAGGAAAAACAATCAGTGTCGGTGGCACCGGGTTTTCAGGCGGAGCACTTGAAATCAGAAGATTTACACAGGGGACGACCGTTGGTGGAACTGCCCAAAACCTGACATTTACCGGAACAGGAATCTTACGGATCGGGCCTTCCTCTACTTTTAATGGAGATGTGACTTTTACCGCTCCGCAAATTTATTTGAACGGCTGCACATTCAACGGAACAGCAACCATGAACAAAAATGGGAACACCGCGACCTTGTCAAACGGAGGAAATATATTCAACGGAACAACCAGCCTCACAAACAGCGGTACTTCAGAATGGCGATTTGCAAATACAACAGGCGACACCTATAATTCGGCGGTGACATTTACCCAATCATCTTCCGGAGCATTAACCCCGGCATATAATTCGACCAATTATTTTTCAAGTGATATCGCGATAAACAGTTCTGCAGTCATCACATTTGGAAGCGGCACCGGCATTGTTGAATTTACAGGCGGAAGTAATCAAGCGCTTACATCTGCCAGTTCAATTCCTTTGATCCAGCGGTTTGTGATGAACAAATCTGCCAATTCCCTTACGTTAAACACACCGTTGAACATTGGTTTGACAGCTACATTTACAAATGGTATCATCCATTCTACCGCTGCGAATTATTTGAATTTTGTGGCAGGAAGTACAGCTTCCGGGTTTAGTAATGCCAGTCATGTAAATGGACCGGTAAGAAAAACAGGCAATAGCTCTTTTACATTTCCTGTTGGCAGCAACGGGATATACAGAGACATTTCAATTAGTGCTCCGGGAAGTGTCACTGACCATTTTACCGCACAGTATTTTAAAGCTGCTCAGGCCTATGGGGATTACACCACTTTCGATCCTTCTTTTGCCACCTTGAGTTCATGTGAATACTGGGTACTTGACCGAACCAGCGGAACATCGAATGTAAGTGTTACTTTAAGCTGGAATACAGTGGATTGCGGGGCAGGTTATATTACAGATCCTTCATCATTACGAGTTTCCAGGTGGAACGGAAGTTCCTGGACGGATGAAGGAAACGGCGGAACAACAGGAACAGCTTCTGCAGGAACCATTGTTACAAGTGCAGCTGTAAGCAACTTTAGTCCTTTCACACTGGCATCTACCCAATCAACAAATTCTTTACCGGTCGAATTGCTTAGCTTCAACGCGGTGGCCAACGGAAGGAAAGTAGATGTGCATTGGGAAACGGAAACAGAAAACAACAACGATTATTATACGGTCGAAAAAAGCAGGGACGCCATCAAGTTCGAGGAAGTGGGTATTGTTGAAGGAGGCGGGAACAATCAATTCGTGCAGCATTATACTATTTCAGATATGAATCCCTGGCACGGAATCTCATACTACAGGCTTAAACAAACCGATATGGATGGTAAATTTGTTTATCTCGGCATGGAAGTGATAAATATGGATCTGCCTGTCCACACTGACTTTTCAATTTATCCGAATCCATTATCTGACAAGGATCATCAGTTTCACCTCCAGTTAAAAGATGTGCCAAAACAAGAAATTCGTTTGTACATCACCGATTTATCAGGTAAAACGATCTACTCGAAAACCATTTCCCCGGATTCGTTTGAAAGCACCGGAGAATATTTGGTATACCTCGGGAATAACCTGAATGCGGGAATGTATTCCGTTTTTCTGCAAGTACAAAAGGAAGTATCTACCGGTAAATTAATGGTACTGCCTGCGAAATAAGCAATATTCGACCAGATTGGAGCTTCGAACACAAATCCCACACTCACACTAAAGAAAAAAGCGAACTACTTGGTGGGAGGATTTAAACCAATTTTTGTACGGATAATTGCTAAACCCCATCCTGGCGCTCATCAAATAAATTCTGTTGAAGGCTTTTTAATCTATTTAGCTATACTTCTCTGTAATAACAGGGATGTTTAACAATTACCCGCGCCAGAGCTTCATTGAATTGTCAGGATTTCAAGTCTGTTAAACAACACTAAAATATTAGGTTGATGATTATGAATGTTGTTTCTTGTATAGAAGATATAGATAAAAATTATTCATTAAAAATATCAGATAGTCATGTTAAAATGGACAGCAATATTTCTTGTTATCGCACTAGTAGCTGCGATATTCGGATTTGGAGGGGTCGCAGAAGCAGCGGCTTCCATAGCAAAAGTTATATTCTTTATTTTCATTGCTCTCGTAGTAATCACTGGAATAATCGGGTTTACAGCGATCAAGAAGAAATAACAAGAACCGGATATAACTTTCAAATTCAATTTTATGGTTAAAGAAATCCTCGTATTTGAGAGGGAAGAGAAGGAAATAAAAAAGGGAAGCTGTCAATTGACGCTTCCCTTTTTTTTGTGATCCCGTTTGGATTCGAACCAAAGACCTACTGCTTAGAAGGCAGTTGCTTCCGCCGCGGCGGACTGAGCTACGGGGCCAATTGCTCCTTAATCCAGTCCCGCCCTACTCCGGATTTATACCACTTCTCTCGCTTCATTGCTTCAGATCGCGTTTCAAACTCTTCAAACAACACCATTTCCCAGGGTACATGTTTCGACGTAAAATTCACCAAACCAGAATTGTGTGATTGTAACCGCTGCTCAATATTTTCTGTTGAACCTTTATAGAGAATTCCGTTCTTTAAAGAACGAAGGACATATGAATAGTAAGGCATTTTTATTTTTAAGATATAAAAAAAGCCGCACTAGTGCGGCTTTTTCGTGACCCCGTTTGGATTCGAACCAAAGACCTACTGCTTAGAAGGCAGTTGCTCTATCCAGCTGAGCTACGGGGCCATAATGTCTTTTTCTCTTTTTTATACTGCTTAGAAGATGCAGTTGCTTCCGCCGTGGCGGACTGAGCTATGGGACCGTTGAAAGTATACTTTCAACTGGTGATGCAAACGTTAGTGCAGCATTCAGTTGAGAAAACTCTCTCGTTGTCATTTCGAGTAGCAAAGCGTATCGGGAAAGACAACAAATAATAAACAAAAAAGGGGATGATTGCTCATCCCCTTTTCTTGTGTCGGGGCGGCAGGATTCGAACCTGCGACCTCCTGGTCCCAAACCAGGCGCGATGACCGGACTACGCTACGCCCCGAACTAGGCTTTTATTTCAATGCACTTCAATCGTTCTTGAAGTTCTGTTTTCTCTGTTTTGAGGGTGCAAAGATACTCACTTATTTCACTTCTGCAAGCTCTTGAGAGAAAAAATTGCGGAGAGAGCGAGATTCGAACTCGCGGTACCGTTACCAGTACGTCAGTTTAGCAAACTGGTGGTTTCAGCCACTCACCCATCCCTCCAAAATTCTTACAAAGAACGCGTCTGAGGTCTCCCTAAGACAGGCGCAAAATTAATAAATGCATCGTTCTATCAAAGGATTTTCACTAAAAAAAAGTAAAAAAAATCATTTTGATTCACTTTACACCGTTTTAACGCACGCTTAATCTCTAAAAATCAAGTCTTTCAGTTGTTCACGCTGTTCCCGCAAATTCTGAAGAATTGCACTCCTCCTGCGTGCAAAACGACCAAAACGTTGTTTGGAGTTCAGGTGCGACATGTAACGCATGTAGTAATGAGCAAAAGTTCCAAACAAGGGAAGTACCGCTAAATACAATAAGGTTTCCAGCCAGCTCAGGTCAAAACAAAAATGCGCCAGCAAACCGAAACCGAGGTAATTCAACGGGTACAAAACCAAACCCAGTAAAATCGAAAGTGGCGCGTGGTATTCTACTTCCTTCGTCATTTTAGGAACAATCCAGCCAATGAGCCAATACGGGATCATGTGATGAATAAATCCAACCAGGAAAATCGGAACGGTAACAATCACAAATAACCAACTTTGGATAAATTGCCTGAAAAACAACATCGGCCGGTAAGGACGGTCCAAAAAATCAGGTTTGATACCCAAAAATTGAAGTGAAGCGAATACATTACTGGTTTCTGTCTGAATTTCATCCAATTTCCAGGGACTGGTCAAACTGTATTCCTCCAGGCGGGCCTGAACGGATTTCATGAAATTCATTTCGCCGGCTACATCAGTCTGCTTGGTATACTTCGTCACAAACAGATCCGCCAGTTGTTCGATCAGGTCCTCACGGGCTGAATCCTCCATATTTACGAATACCCGCGACAACTCTACGCGAAATCGTTCGGTGAGTAATTTTGCCGCATGCGCCTGGTTCGATTCGTATTCTTTCCACAAATCCTCCAATTCGATTGGTCTCCCAACATGTACCAGTACTTTTCCCCGGTACGAATCTGCTGAAACGTAATTCAAACCGATCGGGACTACCTTCAGTCCCAGTTTCCCCTGGTTTCTGCGCTCCACTTCCAGAGCAATGCGTGCAGTTCCCGTTTTAATTTCCCGGAGTTTTCGTTCCAAAAAACTGGTTCCTTCCGGAAAAACCACCAGGATCTCCCCTTTTTCCAACAACTGGTAACATGCTTCGAACGAATCTTTGTTATTTACCCCCGCAACTGCTCCATCCGATTTCCGGTTGATCGGGATCATTCCCAAAGCACCCAATAATTTGCGTTTGAACGGTGAACTGAAAAAAGTAGCCTTCGCCATGAAATGAACACGTCTTCGATTGGCAAAACCCACCATCCACGCATCCATCAGCGTATTCGGATGATTCGCAATAATGATCAACGGGCCGTTTTCTTTATCCAGCAATTCCCGGTTCACTACTTTGATCTCACGATAGTAATGCCGGATTCCGAATGAAATAATTGCCTTTAAGATTCGATATAACATGCTCAGGTTTTGAACGAAAATACTATTTTTTCCAATTGCGAATTGCGAATGCTGAATTGCGAATGGGAATCATTCTTAAAAGATGTGAAAACCTTAACTCACTTTTAAAAAGGCTCTTACGCAAGGGATCGTAGCAAACAAAGGAATGAAGCGGAAAAAGCATTTGGTGTTTGAAGTTCGATCCGCCTTAGCGGTCGAACGAGTTTTAAATGCTTTCGCGGAATGACCTGTAGTTTGCAGATTCCTTAGTACAAGCCTAGACTTTTTTGGCTCTACCTTTTTTTGGCAATGAAAAAAAGGTAGAAATCAATTGTTCATTTCTTAATTTCGTAGAATGATTGAGCGTGCACTTTTCAAACACCAGGAAAACTCCTTCCTCATTGGAATCGGTTGTGAATCTGAATTTGTCTTAGGCGCCGATTTAAACTGGTCTGCACTGGACACATTTATGCAGGAACACAGCGACCGGACACTCTTCACCGTGATCAATTATCAACTGGGATTGGATATTATCGACATCCCCCACACTTCGAACAACTTACCTTTATTACGCATTTGGGTTCCCGAAAGCACTTATTTATACGAAAGCACAAGCACTTACCTGCTCGAAGGAAAACACGATGAAAAACACGAACTGTTAGCAAGCGAGCTGTTTGAATCAGAAGGAAAAATTGCCCCGATCCGGTGGAAAGCAAAAATTGATAAAAACACCTATCTGGAACGTGTAACTAAAGTCAAAGAACACATCCAGCTTGGCGACGTATATGAATTGAATTTCTGCCAGCTCATCGAATCCGGGCCAATGGAATTGAAAACCATTCAGCCGTATTTCAAAACCCTCTGGGAAAAGAACCCCACACCGTTTGCCGGAATGGTGGAAACAGCAAACTGGATGTTCGCTTCTGCGAGTCCCGAACGATTCATTCAAAAGAAAGGGAATAAACTGATTTCCCAACCTATTAAGGGAACAGCTCCACGAGGCGCTACGGACGCAGAAGATCTGAAAAACCGCAACGACCTTCAAACAAGTGTAAAAGAACGCGCAGAAAATGTCATGATCGTAGATTTAGTCCGGAACGACCTCTCCCAATTAGCTACGAAAGGAAGTGTCAATGTGGATGAACTTTGCGGGATCTATTCGTTTCCCACAGTACATCAGATGATTTCCACTGTTTCGTGTGACCTGAAAGAAGACATTTCGTTCTCTCATATCCTGAGAGCGACATTTCCAATGGGATCTATGACCGGTGCTCCGAAAAAATCGGCTGTGGAATTGGCCGAGAAATACGAAGGATTTTCCCGTGAATTCTATTCCGGTTCCTTTGGTGTCATTTTTCCGAATGGTGATTTCAATTTGAATGTCCTGATCCGGACATTAGTATATGACGCTAAAACCGGGAAACTTTCCTGTGGAGTTGGCGGCGCGATCACCATGCTTTCGGATGCAGCAGCAGAATACGAAGAATGCAAGGTCAAAGTAGACAAAATCCTCTCACTTTTCGGCACATGTCAGTGGTAAGAGAAGCCATTTCGGGATTAAACCTGCAAAAGTTTAATCTATGCGTGGCCTGTTCCGGCGGACTGGATTCAACCGTTCTGTTAGAGGTTCTGGTCTGGGCGGGACTCGAACCCTCGGTCCTTCATATCAATTACCAATTACGGGGCGAAGAAAGCGATCGGGACGAAGCCTTTGTCCGAGCACTTGCAAAAAAACACCAACTGGAAATTGAAGTCGTTCGCTGTCCGAAAGAATTAACGAAAGGAAAAGGAATCAACCTGCAGGAGGCAGCCAGGAAATTCCGTCATGATCTGTTCCGGGACTTTGTTCAAAAATCTCCGGACAATCGCGTGTTACTGGCGCATCACGCAGACGATCAGGTAGAGACCTTCTTTTTACAGCTCATGCGTGGCTCCGGTATCTTCGGACTAGGAGGAATGCATCCGGAACGAAACGGGATTATCCGTCCATTCCTGGAACTTTCAAAAGACGAACTTAGAAAGTATGCCATCGAAAACGCTATTCAATGGCGGGAAGATTCAAGCAACCGGGAAAACGATTACAAGCGGAACCAGTTTCGAAACATTCTCATTCCGCAATTGCTGGAATCCAACCCGAACCTGCAAGACTCCATCAAACTGATCCAATCCGTTTTTCGCGACACGCAGCAGGAAATCAGGACCAAACTGAAAACCAAACTGGAAACCTGGAGTAAAACTTACCTGATTTCTTTCCGGGAATGGAAAGCATTAAGCTTCGAAGAACAACTTCTTGCCTGTTCGCATTTCGAATGGCCGGTTTGGATGATTGAACGGATCCAAGCATTGGAAGATTCCGAATTGAGTTCACGAATCGATAAAAGTTTAGTGTTCCGAACAAAAGACGGATTTTCGTGGAATTCCAATTTTGCTGAAATCACACAGTGGGAATTCAAGATTGAAGAAGTTGAATTCTTACCCGCTACGTTCAACAAATGGGAAGTTTACCTGGATGCAGCGAAATGCCAGACTTCCATTACTAAAGGATTCGCAAATTCTTCGGATACCATGGAGCGTATTGGGATTAATGGAAAAAGTTCCGTCTTCAAACTTTTGAAAGATTCGGGAATCCCGGAACAATGGCGAAGTTCCTATCCTGTTTTTCGTGT
>CBFGPJ010000034.1:0-12133 GCA_965650615.1 uncultured Fluviicola sp.
GAGTGCAGAATTATTGGTTCTGTTCAGGGCTGAATACTGATTGAGAATTCACCTTTTTTACTACAGGAACTCACGTCTTTATTGACATTGTATTGAACGCAGTTATTGACACATTGCATAATCGTTTCCAATTCTGTTGCAGGAAGTTCTTTTTGCGCGTTAATCTGGTAAACTTCCTCCTGGGGTTCTGGTTGAAGTTTTAATACCAGGACAGAAAGTGATTCTGCGCTTACTTTTTTCGAATAGGTTACAAATCCGTCCACTGTGAATGTTATTACAATGTCTTTTTGGTCTGTTGCAAACTCAAAATTCAGATCAGGGCCCAATTCTTTTTCAAAAAGTACTTTTCCTTGCGGATCCGAAATACTGATATTGCCGTTTTTTTTATTTCCGGAGATTTTTCCTGTCAGTTTGTTGATGTTTCCGCCCAAATGTGCAATTTCTATCGCATAATTCAGCGGTTTTTGATATTGGTCCAGCGAAAACCAATACTCGTAGGTTTTATCCTCCCGGATTGTTTGATGTAAGATCTGTCCGTAAACAATCTGACTTGTGGCTATCACGATCAGGGCAAGTATTATTTTCATAAGAGTTTCAAGTTTTTTAGTAGCACCATAAAAGTAGTGCCAAAAATGAATTGCACAAAAAAAGATCGCCTTTTAACGAAAGACGATCTTCTGTTTAATGAATGTTTTTTTATTTGATTGCGCCGGCACACAACTTCATGCGAAGCACACGTTTTGCCGCAGCATCTACTGTTGCTTTGAATGCAGCATCCGAGCGGTATTTTGCCAGGATCTCGCCATGTGATTTCATACAATCCAAAGGCATCAATAAAATGTCCACTCCGGCTTCAATTGCTTTTACACTGTTTCCTTTTACAGCTGTAACCCCGCCCATGTTCATGGCGTCTGTAACTACCAATCCTTTAAATCCAAGTTCTTTGCGTAATAAATCAGTAACGATCACTTTTGAACAGGTCGCAGGAAGCCCGTTTGTATTGTATTTCGGATTGTTCACAACAGCCAGGTGACCAATCATGATACTTAAAACTCCCTTTTCGATCAATCCCGGGTAAGTGGGAACTTCTTTCAACTCGCCATCAATTGCCTGAAGCGATTTGTGTGTGTCTCCGGAAACCAATCCGTGACCCGGAAAGTGTTTTGCCGTAGCAATGATTCCCTGTTCCTGCATACGTGCGATAAAGGCATTCGACCATGGAATATTGTTTGCTTCCACTTTTGCGAAGCCTCTGTAACCAACCGTTCCGTTCTTTGCCAAATCCACAACCGGTGCAAAGTTGTAATTGATCCCGATTGCTTTTAGCGTTGCCGCGATTGTATCTGCGCATTGGTTTACTTCCGACAGAGATGTGATTTCATTTGCTTTTTTGACAGAGGAAGAACCGGAAATTTTGCGGTTAAACAAGCTTGGTTCCGCATCAGCACTGTATAAAAAACCCGGATTTCCATTTTTTCCATTCAATTCATTGAATTCCTTAATCCAGGATGTAAATTCGGTTTTGGTTCCGTTTAACATTAAAACCCCACCGATTACACGTCTATTGATCAACGCTTTGATAGAAGTTGGTGTGTTTCCCAATCTCCCAACTGCAGGCATGATCAATTGAGCTACGATTGCGGTATCATCTAGTGTCTTAAATAAATCTTCAACATCCTTATCCAAATCAGCATTTTCACTTAAGTAATCAGTGAGTTTGAACGTATGTTTTATTTGAGGTAACTGAGGAATTTTTCGCTCATTTTTTTGAGATTCTGTTTTAGTTCCTTCGGAATTTTGTCCGCAAGCCTGAAGCAATAATGCAGAGCAAGCACATATCGTAATCCAATGTTTCATTTCTACTTTTATCATAGTTGCTGCAAAGGTAAGTCGAAAGTTCCATCCGATTGCTTTTCGAAAAGCCACTTATAAACAATTCAGGAGTGAATTATCATTTTTTTGGAATTGAGTTATTTTGCGTTTTTGCTTTTTTAGGAGGAGATTTGTATTTCTGCTGATGATCCAGATTCGCTTCTTCAATGGAATGGGAAGTTTGTAAGGGCTCATGTGAGTTGGATAATTCGCTTAGCTTTTGATAATATTTCAGAACGATCATCATTTCTTCTTCTGTCATACTTTCAATATCCACCAACCGATTGCTCGATTTTTCACTCGAAGCCACCAATTCATTCAATTTAAGTTGGATCGCCAGAGAATCTTTGTTTTGTGATTTTTGAATGAGGAATACCATTAAGAACGTAATAATGGTTGTTCCGGTGTTGATGACCAACTGCCAGGTTTCGGAAAAGTCGAAAAAAGGGCCACAGATCGCCCATATGATCACCAGCGAAAGTGCACTCACAAAAGCGTATGGACTTCCAACCGCTTTGGATGCTTTGGATGCAAAATTCTCAAAGAATTGTTTTTTAGATCTCCTGCGTCTCATATTGCTTGTATTTAGTGATTGAATAAGCTTTAGCTTCCAACAATTTCTCCACCATTCACATGGATGAATTGGCCTGTTATGTAACTGCTGTCAGATGAGGCGAGAAAAACAAAAGCAGGACCAACTTCGGATGGTTGTCCGGCACGTCCCATTGGTGTGTCTTTTCCGAATTTTCCCAAATTGTCAAAGCTCGAAACAATTAATGGGGTCCAAATTGGTCCGGGTGCGACTCCGTTCACACGAATTCCTTTTTTTGCCAGCATGGTAGCGAGTGATTTTGTGAAAGTGGTAATGGCTCCTTTCGTACTGGAATAGTCCAGTAAATGATCACTTCCGCGATATGCTGTTACAGAAGACGTATTGATAATACAAGCCCCTTTCCCAAGATGGGGGATTGCTTCTTTCGTAAGGTAAAACAGGGGATAAATATTGGTTTCGAATGTCTTTTTCAGATTCTCGGAAGTAACTCCCGTCGGGGTATCGGCATTAAAATGTGTTCCGGCATTATTCACCAGGATATGCAGCTTTTTGAATTCTTTTAAAACCTCTTTGATACATTTTTTGCAAAATTTTTCATCAGTCAGATCTCCCTTAATGAGCAAACATTTCCTGTTCTGAGCCTCGATCAACTTTTTTGTATCCTGGGCATCCTTCTTTTCGGAAAGGTAAACGATCGCAATATCTGCACCTTCATGAGCATAGTGTACTGCAATGCTTCTTCCTATTCCGCTATCTCCACCAGTTATAAGTGCCACTTTATTGGTAAGTTTTCCACTGGCTTTATACTTCTTACTGATGTATTCAGGACTGGGAATCATTTTAGCCTCAATTCCGGGCTTATTTTGTTTCTGGTCTTTGATTTTTTTCTGCTTCATGAATAGAAGTTTTAACGTTCTATTCTAAAAATTACTTGAAGCAGCTTTATTTTCCAAAAACTTTATCCCAATAAACGCTAAAGTTTATTTTACTGAAATCCCGTGTCCGGTACAGGAATAATTTTTCTGCTTTTTTTCCTTTAAGGGAAAAGCCATATCCCATTATTGGAAGTGTACCGGCGCCGTTGGTAATTGTTGTAGCTGTTCCAAATCTCAAATCATAAATGATTAAGCTATCCTTTTTCGGTTCTACGGCATAAAACCCATTCGTAATATGCTCGATCTCCCGGATCCTTGAATTTCCCTGCCAGTCAATATCTTCCAATAACTGATGGTTCTTGGGTAAAATCTCAATTTGTTTTGGGTCAAAAGGGGCGAAAAGAGATTTGTAACCAACATAGTAATTCGAGTCGTCTTCTGCAATGAGATCCCAATAAAAAGAAGTCAAAGGCATTGGAGTAACCATTGTTCTTTCAGGATGAATGTTTGCTTGTTCAAAATAGGAATCGGTGTTACTGTAAATAAAGAGTTTGATAGCGACTCCCCAAAGCAGATACAATGAAGAGTAGATAATCCCGGTCCAATTCCAGATAAGTCTTCTTTTCGATTCCCGTTTCATGAATAAAGCCCCAATAAGCAGAATCATGAACGGAAGCGTATACAGCGGATCAATCACAAAAACAGAATTGAAAGTTAAACGCCAATCAAATGGCCAGAAGAATTGGGTTCCATAATTTGTGAAAATGTCCAGCATGGGGTGAGTAGCGATGGAAAGAAACCATAGTAAGAACCAAGTCCTGTTACTGTAGTTTTTTTTATTCAGTTTGTTGGAAATAAAAGTCAGAACCAATCCTGCAAGAACAGCAAAAAGTAATGAGTGAGAAAAACCCCTGTGGACCAATGCAGCATCCAAAGGATCGTAAAAGAATCTCAGAAAAACATCTAAATCCGGTATCGTACCACCAATAGCGCCAAAAAGAGCAGCTCTTATACCCATTTTTCTTCCGGCAACTGCTTCTCCAACAGCAGCTCCGAGCACGATTTGTGTCAAAGAATCCATCGCATAAAAGTAAGAGTTTAATAGAATATAGATTAACACTTTTTTCTTGATTAGAAAATCGGATTAAAATGTTGAAAAAAATGGAAAAATATGATGAGAGACCTTTTTTTACCAGAAGTATTTTTGTAATTTCAGGGAAAAGAAGATAAGAATGCAAGTCCAAAAAACAACTATTCCTCATTGGTCTGAAGATGACAGACCACGTGAAAAAATGATGCTTAAGGGAAGAAATTCACTCTCAGATGCCGAATTACTGGCTATTTTGATAGGGACCGGAACAGGAAATAAATCGGCGGTTGATCTTGGAAGGGAAGTGCTTTTGCTGGCAAAGGGAGATTTATATGAATTTGGTAAATTGAGACTGTCCCAACTGTGTGAAGTTAAAGGAATCGGAAAGTCAAAAGCTATATCAATCTTAGCAGCACTGGAGTTGGGGAGAAGAAGAAAGAGCAGTCAAATCCAAAAACGCACGAAAATTGACAGTTCTGAACGAGCTTTTGAAGAGTTGAAGCCTTATTTTACGGATTTGAGCCACGAAGAATTTTTTGTCATGTATTTGAACAGGGCGAATGAGATAATGCAGGTAAAGCAACTTTCCATTGGAGGAACAGCAGGCACTTACGTTGATCCTAAAATCATTTTTAAGTATGGAATTGATATGGGTGCATCAGCTATTATTTTATCTCATAATCACCCGAGCAGAAATCTCAAACCAAGTGAATCCGATAAAATGATCACCAAAAAAATCAAACAATTTGGTGAGTTAATTGAAATGCCGGTTTTGGATCACCTCATTATCACAGATAATGGCTACTTTAGCTTTTCGGATCAAGAACTTCTTTAAGAAATGTTGTTTTACGTTGATGAAATTTCAATTCGCTTAATTTACACCCTGGATTTTGTATTCAAGGAACATGGCCTGGAATACCGATTGACAAATGACAAACCTGTTTTTGATTCCTTTTCCGGACCAAAAATTTCGTACTCTCATTTTGAGTTCAATAATGCATCTGTTCTAAATCCTTCAAGCTTATTATTTGAGGAGGCCTTTCGGGAAACTATTCGTGTGGAAAAGGGAAATTGGCATGGAATTGATTGCCTTCAATTTGATTCTGTTCCGGATCCCTTGGCTTCGATTTTTTATGTGCTTACCCGTTATGAAGAATACCATTCAAAGTTTCCGGATAATCATGGGCGATTTACAGCAAAGGAAAGCCTGCAAAGTAAATTCGGATGGCTTCATCTGCAAATAGTGGAACGCTGGATAGAAGCTTTCTTCAAGGTATATGCTCCTGCATATATAAAAGAATTGGAGTCGCAAAAAAAAGTTCAGGTCATTCCATCGTTTGATATTGACAACACATTTGCTTATAAGTGGAAAGAGGGATGGCGCTCCTGGTTATCAAACACAAAAGATCTGTTACAGAACAACAAAGAACGATTGAAAGTAAGAAAATTGGTTCAAAAGGGTGAGTTAAAAGATCCCTTTGATTCCTTTGAAATTATTCGTTCTGTTTGTCAGGAATATTCGGAAACCCGTATTTTCTGGCACTTGGGAAACTATGCAAAATACGATACAAATATTGCTTGGAATGATCCACGGCACCAGGAAATGATCTTAGCTTTAAGTCAACAAGGGAACGTTGGATTGCATCCAAGTTATGCCAGTAATCAATCGGATGAACGATTGAATCAGGAAGTCAATCGCATTCAGAAAATCACTTCAAAAATAATTACCGAATCCAGGCAACATTTTCTGAAATTAAACTTGCCAAGGACTTACCATCGAATGATTGAACTGGGATTTGAAAAAGATTACACGATGGGATACGCAGATGATTACGGTTTTCGTGCAGGAACAGCTCATGAACATGCATTTTTTGATCTTTTGACCAATCGCTCTTACCCGGAATATAGAATAGTTCCTTTTGCCTATATGGACGGGACCTTACTGGAATATAAAAAAATGAGTGTGGACCAGAGCCTTGAAGCGGTTAATCACCTGGTGCAAGAGGTTCGAAGATACGGAGGGACTTTTTGCTTTATCTGGCATAACGAAACGCTTGCTGAGGCCGGGAAATGGAAAGGCTGGAAAAAAGTATTTGATCACACGTTAGAACGGTTAAAATGACAATTTCAGCTGCGAGTTTACACCAGGAAAACTTTCCGAAGATTCAGCACGGAGATTCAATCGTTCAATTGGGATCATGTTTTTCCACGAATATGTCGTTTTGGTTTCGCAGGGCTGGTTTCCGGGTTCAGGATAATCCGCTTGGAGTTATTTTTCATCCGGTCCCATTGGCAAAGCAGATTTTGATGGCATTTGGGAAGACAGAGCCAAGTGCGTGTGTACAAAAGGATGATGTTTATGTGAGTTACGACGCAAGCAGTACATTGTATGCGATGAGTTCTTCCGGATTGGATGAGTTGCTCCAAGACCGATTACAAATTTTACGGACTTCACTTTCAACTGCCAAATTATTAGTCGTTACGCTTGGGTCTGCTCATGGCTATCGTTTGAAAGAAACGGGTGATTTCGTTGCGAATTGTCATCAACAACCTCAATCCTTATTTCAAAAGGAGTTGACTTGCACAGAAGAAATGCTTCCAAGCTGGGATCTGGCAATAAAAGAACTGCGAAAAGCAAATCCCGGAATTCAAATTGTATTTACAGTAAGTCCGGTGCGCTACATCCGGGATGGTTTAATGGAGAATTCGTTGTCCAAAGCGGAATTGTTTCGTTTAATCTCCATACTTAAACAAAGTTCGATTCATTATTTCCCATCCTACGAATTAGTAAATGATGTATTAAGAGATTACCGTTATTTTGAGTTGGATGGAGTTCATCCTTCAGATCAGGCAACAGAATTTGTTTGGGATTTCCTTCGGCAGGAGCTTTTTTCAGGTCAGACAAATGAATTGATAGAAGAAGTCATGAAGCTTCGCAAGATGGAAGAACACCGTTTGTTGTACCCGGAATCCAAAAAGGCAACCGAATACCTGGATTTTGTAAAACAAAAAAGGGAAAGTTTCCTTTCCCTATACCCAGTAGAAGCCTGGTACTAATAATTTATTGCGTTTTAATAACGACTGTTCCTTTGTATTCTCTAGGTTCTCCGGGATTTGGATTTCCTAAGACAACTTTCCATAAAACAACGCTTCCATTTGCTAAAACTTCGCCTGTGTTGTTGTCTACTCCATTCCAGCCTGCTGAAGAATCTGTGGTTTTGTAAATCACTCTTCCGCTTTTTGCGTCGTAGATATATAATTCGAATGGAGTATTACGTTCTTTTAACGCATATGGCATGAAAGTGGAAACTCGCGGATCACTTGAATTCATGTCGATTCCCTTCTGTGCATTCAGATTATATGTTTCAGGGAGTGTGATTTTCTTAGTTTCTGTTACAGGACAACCATTTTGATCTTTTGCAGAAGCAGAAACCGAGACTTCTTTTCCACTATATGGATGAACAATAAATGTTCCGTTCAGCAATTCGCTTGGATGTTTTTCAGCTGTCCAATGAACAGGAGTATTATTTCCCGAAACGGTAAAGCTGATAGCCGGAATTCCATTTTCATAAAGCAAAGACTGATCCACACTGATATAAAGATCAGAGGTCGGCTTGTTGATGTAAATAGTTTGTTTTTGATTTCCTACCACCAGGTCAACAGCTCCTTCGTTGGAAGCCGTAAACGTTTTTTTCGCTCCTGGTTTCACCGTACCAATTGTTTTATTGTTTTGGATTACCGAAACAGAAGCTGTTTCATTCGGATTTCCAATTTCAATATCCTCGCCAATACAGTATTTGGTCTTGTTTGATGTAGCTGCTAAGAAAGTTATTTTTTGTTCCCCGTTGTTGTCCAAAGATCCTTTTTGAGAACCTTGTGGATTTTGAGAAGTTGAATTCTTTTGAATGACATCTTTTGAATTGGAAACGATAGAAGGTGCTTCAATATTCGTATTGTTGCTGATGTGTTCAATCTGTATGGACGGTGAATTGTTCACCAAATGTTCTTCAACCTGAGGAGTGTTTGTCTGAGGGTTGGAGCTATTGCGAGTATCCAAACGAGGTTCTGCATGAGAACCGGTTTGAGAAGCAGTAGTGTTTTGGCTAACAACCGAAGTATTTTCTTTTGTTGTCTGCTTTGAATCCGATTGAGAGTTCATGGTAAAAAACAGCGCAGACCCAACCAGTACAGTACCAACTGAAGCAGCAACCCACCATTTACGATAGAATGGAGAAGGAGTTGTCCCGTCTAATCTTTTGGATAATGATTCCCATGCAGCCTCGTTGTAAGGCAGCTCATGGTTTTCGAGGGACTCTTTAAATATCTGTTCAATGTTCTTCATTGAGCAATTTTTGTAAATTTCTGTTTCAAATAATTCTGAAGGTTCATTTTGGCTTTGGCTAAATTCGATTTCGACGTTCCTTCACTGATTTCCAACATTTCCGCAATTTCCTTATGCGTAAATTCTTCCATCACATACAAGTTGAAAACTGCTTTGTAAGCCGGAGAAAGCTTGTTAATGGCTTCCATTGCGACTTCTGCTTTTAACGTAGTAATTTCCCAATCTTCCCCAAGTTCGTCATCTTCCGGGATGTATTTGAAATCATTGTCGTTATCGCTCAGCATCCAATCTTTTTTAGACTTTCGGATGGAATCAATTGCGCAATTCACAATAATTCTTCTCATCCAGCCTTCAAAAGACCCTTTCTTGTCGTAACCTTTAATATGTTCAAAGACCTTGATGAAACCTTCTTGTAAAACTTCCTGGGCCGAATCTTTATCGCGAATATACCGTTGGCAAACCACCAGCATTTTCCCGTAAAACTTCTTGAATAATTGCTCCTGTGCCCTCCTGTCGGATGACTTACAGCCTTCAATTATATCTTCTAATTCCCAATTCTGTTTCACTGTCTCTACTCAATAACGAAGGATTGATTGCAAGGTTGCCTTTCAATCAGGGTTCAAAAGTTTAAAAGTTCAAAAAATCCAATATGTAAACCCTTTGAACCTTTTGAACAATGTTTGAACCTGGTTTTAATAACCTGTTTACAAATAACGTGATTTCTCCACAAAATTTGCAGCCGGAGCAAAGTTTTATTCTTAAATTCGTCGCGCTTAAGAATTAGTATTATTATTTAATCATAAAACAATGAAAGTAACGGTAGTAGGTGCAGGAGCTGTTGGAGCGAGCTGTGCAGAATATATCGCAATGAAGAACTTCTGTTCAGAAGTAGTATTAGTAGACATTAAAGAAGGATTTGCTGAAGGTAAAGCAATGGATTTAATGCAAACTGCATCACTTAACGGATTCGATACAAAAATTACAGGGACAACTGGAGACTACAGTAAAACTGCAGGTTCTCATGTGGCTGTAATTACTTCAGGAATTCCCAGAAAACCAGGAATGACAAGAGAAGAGTTGATCGGGATCAATGCGGGTATTGTAAAAGACGTTACTGCAAACCTGGTGAAGCATTCTCCTGAAGTAATCATTATCGTTGTTTCCAATCCAATGGATACCATGGCTTATTTGGTACACAAAACTTCAGGTCTTCCTAAGCACAAAATTATCGGAATGGGTGGAGCTTTGGATTCTGCACGTTTCAAATACAGATTGGCAGAAGCATTGGGCAGCCCGATCTCTGACGTAGACGGGATGGTGATCGCAGCGCATAGTGATACTGGTATGCTTCCGTTATTGAGTAAAGCAACAAGAAATGGTGTTCCTGTAACTGAATTCTTAAGTGCTGAAAAGCAAAATTACGTGGTTGAAGAGACAAAAGTAGGAGGTGCTACCTTGACTAAATTATTGGGTACTTCAGCTTGGTATGCACCGGGTGCTGCTGTTTCTGTAATGGTTCAGGCAATTGCTTGTGACCAGAAGAAAATGATCCCTTGTTCTTTGATGTTGGATGGCGAATACGGTCAAAGTGACATCTGTTTGGGTGTTCCGGCAATTATCGGGAAGAACGGAGTTGAGCAGATCGTAACGGTAACACTTACTGAAGACGAGAAAGCGAAGTTTGCTGAAGCAGCGAATGCCGTAAGAGAGATCAACGGAGATTTGAAGTACTAATCAGTACAAAGTTTTAATAATAAAAAGTAGGGGCGGAAAATTTTCCGCCCCTACTTTTTATATGTTAATCTGATTTCCGGATCAATACTCATACGCCCCGATATCAGGAGCAGCCATATTCCTCGAAACACCCGTAATATCCGATGCCACTGCATAAGCAGGATTTCCGGTATTGTTCAGGCTGGATGCACCGTAGAATTTAAAATCGTCTCCATCCGGATTGATAAATAAAGGATTTGCTGATGTGCAATTCTCAAACATGGAATTCCCCAGGTTGCTTCTTAAAATCACACATTTTCTGAAATGGAAATTCAATGTCAATCCTCCGGGCTGTATCGTATCAATTGCCAAATGTTCGCCACTGCTACCGTAAATTGCACAGTTATTGAAAACAGCGTTTGGTATTTGAGCAACAAAAGTTCCCTGTGAATTGCTGTAATAATTAGATATTCCTACAGCAGGCGTACTGCCTTCTCCGGATCCATAACCCAGGAAGTCACAATGATTGAACGTAAAATCCGCTCCCTGGGCCACCAATAGGGAATGAACACCTGTGCTGTGGACCAATACATTTTCTCCATACACTTTCGGTCCGTCGAACAAGAATAAACCATAACTGGCTGCATTCTTGATCTCGGTATTGGAAATTGTCAGGGTGGTTTGTGTAAATGACTGATCGCGTGAATCAACATGAACTCCCGCTATGGCATTTTTAATCACTGCATTATCAATCATCGAAGGCCGTGCTTCCTGGAAGTAGATTCCGTAATACTGTCCCGGTGTATTGCTGTAAGAAGCCTCCAGGCGATCTCCCTGAATGATTACCTTATTGGTGTAATCACCGTCAATATTCAATGTTCCTTTATAATTCCACAGGATTGCGCCTTTATGCAGGTGAATTTTTGTTCCGCCGATAATATTGAGCGTTTTGGCCGAATCAACGAACGCCTGATTGTAAATGACATGTGGTTTATCGTTTGGCCAGGTCCCTTCATTCAGATCATAAATTCCCATCCCCGTGTTGGAGTAGTGGTAATACATGTCTTGTCCCCAAACAGCCAGTTTTACATACTGATCTTCTCCGTTTGTAGTGAACCGGACCGAATCTTCTACAATTACAGGCAAATTTTGTCCGTTTACACTCAATTTTACTTCCACAAAGCAAAATAAACTGTCTCCGGAAGGAATTTCAACATCTGAAAAACTACTTCCCTGTACACCGTCCAGGTTTAGTTTAAATTTGGAAGATGAACCTCCTATTAATTGAACGTTACTGATTTTTAGCGCTTTATTCTGTCGGTTGTAAATTTTGAAATACTTAGTGGTAGAGCCGATTGTGGTAAAAACGGTGTCGAATACCAGTGTGTCATTTGAAAAGTCAAGGTTACCGTCTCCAAACAAATTTTTCTTTTTACACGAAGTATTGCTCACTGAAAGAGCAGCCAAAATTGCGATTCCGAAAAAGAGATTGAGTAATTTCATCATGACAAAAATAACGAAATGTAATCCATTTTATTTTTTTTGTTGTGAATTAAAAAGTTTGATTATCTTTGCAAACCATTTTTGATAAGAATAATTAAGATTAACAGCATATGAAAGCAGGTATTCACCCGGAAGATTATAGATTAGTAGTATTTAAAGACATGACAAATGACTATGCATTTTTG
>CBFGPJ010000035.1:0-12110 GCA_965650615.1 uncultured Fluviicola sp.
GGTATTTATCGCAATAAATGCACATTGTAAACCGGTCATATCCTTGTGTTTACGAATCAATCGTTCAACTGTTTCTTTACATGCCTGTTCCGGGCTTTTCCCCTGGCGCATCAATTCCACAACAGTATGGGCACCTGCAATTCGAATAATGGATTCTCCCAAACCGGTTGCAACAGCCCCACCCACTTCCTGGTCTACAAACAGCCCCGAACCAATGATCGGAGAATCTCCCAAACGTCCAGGTAATTTATACGCCCATCCGGAAGTAGTACACGCTCCGCTTATTCTTCCCTGCTGATCAATTGCCAGCAAACCGATTGTATCGTGATTCTCGTGATTGATTTCAGGTTTCTTAGCGATCGCGGCCTGTTCCTTTTTCCATTTCTCCCATTCTTTTTTCACTTCCGGAAGCGGAGTTTTAATGGTTTCGAATTTATGTTTCAAGGCATATTGCTTTGCTCCAGCTCCAACCAGCATAACATGCGGAGTGTTTTGCATGATGTGTTTGGCAACAGAGATCGGATGTGCAATTCCTTCCAGGTAGCCAACAGATCCACAATTCGACTCCCAATCCATGATACACGCATCCAGCGTTACATGGCCTTCACGGTCGGGCATTCCACCGATTCCAACACTTCGGTTGGTTACATCGCTTTCTGTTTGTCTTGCACCCGCTTCCACAGCATCCAATGAACTTCCGCCCGCTTCCAGTTTAAGCCAACCGGCATTATTTGCAGGTTGTCCATGACTCCACGTCGAAATCATCTTTGCTCCACCTTTGTATTCGGAAGAAAAAGAAGTCTCTTGCGATTCTTCGGCCGCAAAAGAAGGTTTTACAATCGATGCAGCTAATCCGACTGCACCCAATTTGACAAAAGATCTGCGTTCCATAACTTATTGATTGGCAATTTCGGATGCTAACCACTTCTGGAATTCAGCAGCATATTTTGCATGATCGGCGTAATCTTTTGCAAAATTGTGCAATCCATCGTAATTCGGTTGAGCACACATGTAGATATAATCGTTGTTATCCGGATTCAATACTGCTTCAACTACTCCTGTCGGCGGCATGGAAATAGGTCCGGGAGGTAAGCCATTGTACAAATATGTATTATACGGGCAATCTTTGTTTCTGTGCTCATAAGTCAAACGCTGAACACCTTCCAACTGATCCCCCCAGCAAAACTTAAATGTCGGATCTGATTGCAATTTCATACCGGTATTCAAACGATTCAGATACAAACGGGCAATGATCGGCCACTCAGAAGCATTTTTCGACTGTTCACCATATACAATGGAAGCCAGCGTAACTGCCTGGGAAGGTGATTTCAAACCCACTTCTTTCAATTGAGCCATTCTTGCCGGAGTCCAGAAGTTTTTGAACTCTTTCGCCATACGCTCCAGGAAAGCTTCTTTTCCGGTATCGTAATACATCCTGTAAGAATTTGGCATAAATAAAGCAGGGACCTGCTCTAAGGTAAACCCGTATTTATTGAGTGTTTCCGTACTGGTAATATACTCTTCCAGTTCGGTACTGTCAACCATTATAGCTTCTGAAACTTTCACACACAAGTCATGAATGGTTTTGCAATTGTTGAACGTCACTATCACTTCCACTTCAAAACTTCCGCTTTTCAACGAATTCAACAGATCACGATAAGAAGTACCTGCCGGGAAAGCATACATACCGGGTTCAATATTTTCAACCGTCAGTTTCTTGTAATTTGCCATGGAAAGAAAAGCATCCGTATCACCGATTACACCTGCTTGCTTTAAATCACTGGCAATTTCTTCCAGCGAACGACGATTATCGACTACCACACGTACTTCTTTGTTATTGGAAGTTTTTTTCAGGTAAATCATAATAGGCGTCCACCCGAATACCAGTGCAACTCCGATCAACATGACAGCAATTGCTGCAAATACTAACTTTTTGTTTCTTTTCTTTCCAGACATTTCTGATATAAAATTTCATCCAACCAAGCACCTTTTTCCAGGTACCATTCTTTTCTTACTCCCACTCTTACAAAACCTGCTTTTTCGAATAAGCCTACACTTGCCAGATTATCACTGTGTATGGAACAATGTAAGTTGTGCAGCGCCAAAATCTGAGTAGCATATTTTTCGAGAATCGTAAGTGCTTCAAAGGCATACCCGTGGTTCTTATTGTCCTCATCTGCAATCAGGATCCCAACTGCCGCACGAAGATGCTTAAAATCCACCTGGTATAAGTCAATAGCCCCGATCGGTTTACGAGTCCCATTCATACAGATCATCATTCTTAGCTGACCATGCGTACGAATATGCTGTGCCTGATCGATATACTCCAAAATAGATGAGAATGAAAATGGGACTTCTGTACCGGTAATCTTCCAATGCTTCGGGTTATTTTCCCAAAGCATCAATTTAGTCGCGTCCTCTTTTTCAACAGCGCGCAAGAAAACGGATTTACCGGTTAAACTCATGACTTATTCGTTTTAGTTGCTTTTAGAAGCGTTCAAATGTAAATGAAAAACCGTTTGAATCGGATTAGAGGATTTGAATTCTTTCAACAAGTTACTAAGATTAATTACGAATTACGAATACCTAATTCCGAGTGATAGAAATTGTAACAGTTATGCCTATCTATATTCCTATTCAACAGATTAGTACAATTAATGACGTAATGTTGCAATATTACGTCACGAGCTCAAAAAAGTCTATAAACCGATTGTTTAAACAAACTAATTCGCAATTCGCTCCGTCAGCTGACGGACGCAATTCGCAATTCCTATGATTTTTCATTCAAAATTTCAATCCTTTTTAGAATATCTTCCATTGAATAATCTGGTATTCCTTTATATTCTTCCGGTAAATTCGATCCGTTTACACTCACTATTAATCCATTGGAATCCAGGTGATTCAGGAGATCTGCCAATTGGTTCACCCGATGACCAATCTGCATCACTTCTTTGATCGGTTTCAAACAGGTTACGTCACCAATCGCGCGATCATATTTCAGGAAAACCGAACCCAGATCAGATACCAATACATTTTCAGGAATTTCTACCAAAACTAAAGGTATCAATGATCTTTTAGCCTTTTTAAGCATCGAAGCTGTCTGTAACCGTTCCGATTTCCGATAAGTTAAACTGAAATAATCTTTACCCCTGGAAATCCCGATATGCGGAGGAATTTTATCGGCATTCCAAATCCAGAGAAATGATTTTTGGAGCAATTGTTCGGGAAGTTCCTTATGGATGAACTTAAAGTCAAATTCAGACATCCACTTCTCCTTTAAAAACAGCTACTGCAGGACCAATCAGCCAAATGTCCGTAAATCCGGGATTGTTATGAGTAAACTTAACAGAAAGTGCTCCTCCCTGGGATGTTACTTTGTATTCAAATTCCCCCAGCACCCGGTTCTTCTTTCCCAAAGCAAGAGCAGCAGCAGTTACACCTGTTCCGCAACTTAGCGTCTCATCTTCTACTCCACGCTCATAAGTTCGGATCTCAAAAGAATGGGAATTCAACTGGTGGATTGCATTCACATTGATTCCTTCCTGTTTGTATTTATCAGAATAACGGATTTGTTTTCCATAGGCAACAATATCAAAATCCGCCACATTTTCTGTGAAGTGAATAAAATGAGGCGAGCCGGTATCCAGCACATACTCTTTCTGAGAATCATCTATCCCAGGCACGTCATTCATTTTCAGGTAAACCAAACCGTCTTTTTTCACAGCTTCATGCGCTCCGTCAATTGCCATAAAAGACACCGAATCTGCCGTGATTCCCAGTTCATGTGCAAAAGCAACCGAGCAACGTGCACCATTTCCGCAAAAGCTTTTTGAACCATCCGAATTGTAATAATCCACTTCAAAATCGTAATCCGGAATTGCATTGATCTTAATCAGGCCATCTGCACCGATTCCAAAGCGCCGGTCACATAATTTCCGGATCGTTGAAATGGAAAGATCATCCCACTCACCCGAACGATTATCGATCATAATAAAATCGTTCCCTGTTCCCTGATATTTTACAAAAGGTAAATTCATATATCCTTTGCTGTGATTGAGTTACAAGCCAATCAGGCTTAACAATCTTTAACAGCACAAAAGTAACAATCATCAGGCGATTACTGTTATAATTGCGTAGAAATTTAGCATAAACTAATTTAATATCATGAACAACTCATTGAAATACCTAGGACTGGGAATTGTTGGTGGAATGGTCCCATTTGCTTTCGGTTTCCTTTTATCTCACAGTTATGATACTCCTCTTTCCGAACAGGTAATTGATGGTAATCGTTTGGCAAGGACCGTATCCTATAATGGAATGCCTCCTGTAGAAGGAGCGTCTTTCGTTGAAGCTTCTGAAAACACGATCAACTCGGTGGTTCACGTTACAACCAAGGTTGTTCGCACACAAGTTCAACGCGATCCGTTCTATGAATTCTTTTATGGACCAGGGACCGGCGGACGTGAATACAAACAATACGGAAGCGGATCAGGATCAGGAGTGATCGTTTCAAGTGAAGGATATATCGTCACCAATAATCACGTGATCCAGGATGCGTCTGAAATTGAAGTCATATTGAACGACAACTCAAAATATACAGCAACAGTGATAGGGACAGATCCTTCAACCGATATTGCGGTATTAAAGATTGACGCTCCGGGAATAAAACCAATTGCAATCGGAAACAGTGATGATTTACGTGTAGGTGAATGGGTACTGGCAGTAGGAAACCCATTCAACTTAACATCAACGGTCACTGCCGGGATTGTAAGTGCAAAAGCAAGAAACATCAATTTGCTATCCGACAGAACAAGCAATTCCAATGTTCCGATCGAATCCTTTATTCAAACCGATGCTGCGGTTAACCCTGGAAACTCGGGAGGAGCTTTGGTAAACACAAAAGGGGAACTGATCGGGATCAACACAGCTATTGCCTCTCAAACAGGTTCATATACCGGTTACAGTTTTGCAGTTCCCGTGAACCTGGTAAACAAAGTTATGCGCGACATCATCGATTTCGGGATTGTTCAACGGGCTTATTTGGGAGTTCAGATTGCCGATATCAACCAGGAAATCAAAGAGAAAAACAAACTGCCTTCAACAAGAGGAGTTTTTATTTCCGGTGTTACGGAGGAAGGCGGTGCTGAAAAAGCCGGTGTAAAGAAAAACTGGGTGATTTTGAAAGTAGGATCCAGAGACGTCAATTCAGTGGCATCTTTACAGGAAGAGATCGGAAAACGCAGACCTGGTGACAAAGTAAACCTTACGTTAAGAACGGAAGACGGAACGGAAGTAATCAAAGAAATCCTTTTAAGATCTGTTGACGGAGAGACAGCTTTGAAATCAAAGGAAGAAATGAGCAAAACAACGGCGCTCGGAGGTACCTTTGCTGAATTAACTTCGAAAGAGAAAAAAGAATTGAATGTCAATTTCGGTGTAAAAGTAAAAGCACTGGAACCGGGTAAATTGAAATCGAGCGGTTTAACGGAAGGAGACATCATTACTAAAGTCAACCAAACCCAGATTGAATCCGTTGAACAGTTAACCAGGCTTCTGAATTCATCAAAAGGAGGAATCCTGTTGGAAATTCTATCTGAAAGTGGTAAAAAGGAATACATTGGTTTTGGACTTTAATAAGTTCAGAGAGATCAAAGGGTTCAAACGGGTTCAAAAAAGCTCCAAAAATTTTCAATTTGAACTTTTTAACTCGTTGAATTATTTGAACTTCCCTATAAAATAAGGGGTCTATATGAAAAAATTGTTAAGGCATGGTTTTTGAGAGGTGAAAATCTCCCAAAAATCTGCCTTTTTTATTTGGAAATCACTTCCATTTCGTCGTAACTTTGCAGCCTGATTTTCATTAATCGTTATAAAACGAAGTTCATTACATGAGACAACTTAAGATTACAAAATCGATTACCAATCGTGAGAGCCAGTCGTTAGACAAGTATCTTCAAGACATTGGTAAAGAAGAGCTAATCACCGCTGAGGAAGAAGTAGAATTGGCGCGAAAAATCAAACAAGGCGATCAACGAGCACTAGAGAAATTAACCCGTGCAAACTTACGTTTCGTCGTGTCTGTAGCAAAACAGTATCAAAATCAAGGATTGACATTACCCGATCTGATTAACGAAGGGAATTTAGGTTTGATCAAGGCTGCACAGAAGTTTGACGAAACGCGTGGATTTAAATTCATCTCGTATGCTGTATGGTGGATTCGTCAATCTATCTTACAGGCATTGGCAGAACAAGCTCGTATTGTCCGCCTACCATTAAACCAGGTTGGTTCTCTAAACAAGATCAACAAGGCTTTTTCCAGACTGGAACAAGAATTCGAAAGACCACCTTCAGCTGAAGAATTGGCTGAGGCTTTGGAAGTTCCTGAAGATAAAATTAAAGAAAGCTTAAATGTTTCCGGTCGTCACGTATCTATGGATGCTCCCCTTTCTTCTTCTGAAGACGGTGGTACATTGATGGATGTTATGGCAAACACGGATTCACCTAAAGCTGACCATGCATTGATGGCGGAATCCCTTCAAAGAGAGATTGAGCGTTCATTAAGCACCCTGACAGATAAAGAACGTGAGATCATCCGCTTATTCTTCGGAATCGGAATGAACCATGGTTTGACCCTGGAAGAGATCGGTGCCAAGTTTAATCTGACACGTGAGCGTGTTCGACAAATTAAGGAGAAGGCGATCCGACGTCTTCGACACACATCTCGAAATAAGTTATTGAAAGCATATTTAGGATAAGAAAAAAGGCTGTCTGCTAACGCGGGCGGCCTTTTTTGCTTTATACACATGCGAATATCAAAGCGAAAACAAGAATCCGCCGCGGCGGATGATAACTGATCCACGGTAGCGGATTGAAAATAAATTGAACATAAATAAACACAAATAAATATATCCTCAGAATGGAAGCTGCATTAGGCTATGAAAAAGAGTTAAACATGCACGTTCAAAAAGAACGCGCTGCTGTTAAATTGTCAAGTCACGTAGGTGAATTGCTTTATGACAAAGGGATCGAGTTGGTTTTGTTCCGTAATCACCTTACAGACACTACAATTTCAGAAATCCTGAACTTGCATGAGTATGCAAAGAATGTTGTGAAGAAACCTATCGACATTGAAACAACAGCTGCTTTAGCAGAAGAATTGTTGAAGATGGATTTAGCTCCAGCTAAAATCGACATCGGTAAATTATCCAGTGAATGGATCGCTGAAGGAAATGCCTTCGATTCAAAAGCATCTTTCCTTGCTGCTAAATTAGGGAAATTCTCAAGCGCTTCCGGTTCCGTTGAACCAAGAGACGTTGTTTTGTACGGTTTCGGTCGTATCGGTCGTTTGGCTGCCCGTGAATTGATCAAACAAGCTGGTAAAGGTCAGCAATTGCGTTTGCGTGCGATCGTTACACGCGGTGCAACTGATAAAGACATCGTTAAGCGTGCTGCTTTGTTGCGTTCCGACTCTGTTCACGGCGCTTTCAAAGGAAGTGTGGTTGAAGATCTGGAAAACAAAACATTGATCATCAACGGACAAATTGTTCACATGATCGACGCTTCCAATCCGGAAGAAGTGGATTACACAAAATACGGTATCAATAATGCATTGGTAATCGATAACACAGGTGTATACACAAACCGTGAAGCATTGGCAAGACACATGGTATCCAAAGGAGTTTCAAAAGTTCTTTTGACTGCACCAGGGAAAGAAGTTCCGAATGTAGTATACGGTATCAACCAGGGAACTTTGGATATTGAGAATGAAACGATTTATTCTGCCGCTTCTTGTACTACGAATGCAATCTCCCCTATTTTGAAAGTGGTAAACGACGCATTCGGAATTGTAAAAGGACACATTGAAACAGTTCACGCTTATACCAATGACCAAAACTTGTTGGACAACATGCATAAGTCATCACGTCGTGGGCGTTCTGCAGCAATCAACATGGTAATTACTTCAACAGGTGCAGGTGCAGCTGTAACGAAAGTAATTCCTGATTTGAAAGATAAATTAACTGCAAATGCGGTTCGTGTACCAACTCCAAACGGTTCATTGGCAATCCTTTCTTTGGAATTGAAGAATGGAACAACTATTGAAGATGTAAACAACGTAGTGCGTACAGCTTCTTTAGAGGGTGATTTGGTAAACCAGATTTTCTACTCATACGATCCGGAATTGGTATCCAGCGATATTATCGGAAACACCTGTTGTTCGGTTTATGATTCTCATGCAACAATCGTTTCTCCGGATGGAAAAAATGTAGTTCTTTATACCTGGTATGATAACGAGTTCGGATATACGAAACAAGTTATTCGCCTGGCGAAACACATTACAAAAGTTCAGCGTTTGATTTATTATTAATTAATAATTGAACACGATATAAGACGTAGGCACGCGATGAGTCGCGTGCCTACGTTGTTTTATACCATTATATTACCAATGTTTTATCATTGAATAATCGTATGAAAATTCAATTCAATATCCGTTTCCCCCACATCACATTGACCATTTTTCACACCTGGCTGATGTCTCAGACGAATCGTTGAGGTTCCTGCAGAGGCAGCTCCAATCGACCATTGACTGGTAATTCCTATCGGTAAGTTATTCGCGTCCAGATCTGTTCGTGTAATTACCGCATTTAAACCACTCAGATCAAAGCAAAACAAATGATCTACCCCTTCCTCTTCCACTTCTTCTGTAATATTCTGAGCAGGAATTGCAGCTTCATTCAATAAAGTGATTGTTGCATTATAGGTCGCATTCGCTACCAAGCGGATCGTATCAAAAACCGTCGGGTTATTTCCTCCCGGACCGTCGACATCAACGAACTGAGCCTCCACATTGGGTAAAACACCGTTTGTATCCGTAAACACAATTTTAAAAGTGGTAATCAATTCCTCTTCATTCGGATTTGTTGGATTTTCTACTCCTTTTTTCTTTTCTTTTTTACAAGCCGTTGCTGCTAAGCATAATACGGCGAAAATCATTACTATTTTTTTCATTTTTTCTACATTTTAATTCCCATCCCCCACACGTGGGATCGGTGATTTTTTAATAATTGAAAATGGGACCAATACCTTAATCGTCCAGTTCCGTCCTAATTCATCCGTGAAATACCGAAATCGGTTCATATAATCACGGTAGCTTAAATTTGTCAGGTTTGAGCATCCAAGAACGACTTGCAAGCTCTCTCCGTTGTTCATTTTTTTAATAATTCCAGCCTGCACACTCAGAAGATCATATCCTTTTGGCGGACTTACATAATCCGAATTCGGTACGTATCTCTTTTGTTTAAACACATCCAGCAATTCTATCTCTACAAAACAATTCAATTTGGTTCCGGTCCTTACAGTTGAAAAACGTAAACGTTGTGTCATCCGATTGGAAGGCATTCCATAGAGGTATTGAGAGGATCTCAAATCTGTTCCAAGCAATAAATTTCCCTGGAACTGGTAAGTAACATACTTTCCGATAGGAATTTCCAATCTACCGTTCAAACCGGTAATCTGAACATCCGATTGCACGTAATGAAACACCGGGAAGGCCCCGATAATTGTCAGCATCGGTGGAAACGAAGGCTGGAGATTAATGTATCCGTCAAAGTAATTATAGAAAAGAGACAGATCAACTGTTGCAATGCTTGATTTGTACTGTATTCCCAACTGCGAATTGTAAACAATCTCTTTTTTCAGTTGTGCATCTCCAATTTCAATGGAAGCTGCTCCATGATGCAGTCCGTTACTGTACAATTCATTAATGGAAGGTGGCCTCCAGGCTGTTCCCAGGTTTAGACGTGCAATCCAGTGATGTCCCAATAGCCTGGACATTCCTGCTGAGACACTCGGATTTTGAAATTGTTTGATCGGTTTTGTCAATAAATCATCTTCGTAGACAAATACCTGCAGTTTTGAATAATCGTAGCGAACTCCAAAATCAAACAACCACTTCTCGTTTTCGTAAGTTCCTAAATAATACCCTCCAAACTGCAACTTCTTAAAGTTAGGAATGAAGAATCTTCCCGAATACGCATTGCTTTGTTCCAATCCCGAAAGTCCGAAAACACTTTTAAACCGACTGGAATGTTTGATCTCTGTTTTGAGTTCCAGCGAATTGGTCCAGAGATTCAACTCAAATGCAGGCAGATCCAGTGCAGCAATGCTGTCATTATATGCTTTGTGCAGGTCGTATTCCTGTCTTAAGTTGAATTGATATCCGTAAACCAGGCTCGTTTTGGTCTTTTTGTTCCAATTGTAAACCAAGTGGACTTTACTCAAATCATGCTGCACCAATTGTTTCGGTTTTTCCAAACTGTATGTGAAAAAGCCAGAATCTTTCGGCACAGAAGCTTCAAAAGCAGCTTTTAGATCAGACAGATTACCGATATGTGAACCGGTGAAAATCCCAAGGTTCGTAGAATACTTCGTATAAAAAAGGTCTGCTTCAAATTTTTCTCCTTTATACCCCAGTGCTGCACTGTAGCTGTATTCATTGGAAGCGGTATTCTTAATCCAGTAATCTGGTGCTTTCTGAGTTCCGTTAATCCTCCCCGTTCCATGAACACGATATGCCCATTTCCCTGATTTTGTAAATGAACCGGCTATTAATCCGGAAATTCCGCCGCCACGACCGTTGCTGTTCCCATTCAGTTTTACCCAGCCGGCAGTGTTCTTATGATAACGCAATTCGTCCGGGGAAACCAAAACAACTCCTCCGATTGCATCAGTTCCATATTGTAAACCAGAAGCCCCCTGAATGACTGTTAAATTTCCCGCCAGATTCGGATCGATTTCCGGCGCATGTTCGCTTCCCCACTGCTGGCCTTCCTGGCGAATTCCATTATTTACCACCACCAGGCGATTGCTATGCATTCCGTTTATAACCGGCTTCACAATAGAAGATCCCGTACTTAAACTCGTCACTCCAGGAAACCGGATTAATTGCTCCCCTAATGTGTTTCCCTTTATCCGTGTAAGATCATTTGTTTTTAATGTCATCGTTTCCTGGGATTCTCTTGGAAAACGATACGCTTCAATCAGTAATTCATCCAGTTCAACCTGGTGTGTTTCTACCTTAAAAATGATTCTACCGGTTACAGGGACGGTAATCTCAAGATCCATCGGTTCACAGCCAAAATGTGGAATACAGCGCAATTTCATGCGCCCGGCACATAAATTTGTAAAATGGAAGATCCCCGCCGAATCTGTTTGCGTAGCATTCGTTTGAATTGATACTTTCGCAAACGGGATCAATTGATTTGTATGAATATCACGCACCTCACCGCTGATGGAGTAATCACAAGGTTGTGAATACACCAATAGAGAGAAGTAAATGAATACTCCTAATAAATAAAATTTCATGAAAATTGAATGATATGATGAAAATCTGAAAGTTTATCAGTATCCAGACTGACTCTTAGATTAAATCACTCACCGGCGGGCCACGAAGAGATAAATGTGTGTCTTTTACCGGTAATTCACTGCAGGTATAATCGATGAAAAGGAAATCGAATGAAGAAATCAATTGGATTTGCACATTGCTCACTTCGTGGAAAAGAAGCGGAAGCTGCAAATCACACAATCCACATTTTTCAATACCTTGTTTAAAGGTCAAATCATCCGAATGATCCGTTAGGTGTTTTGTTGTATGATCATGAGCAAGGGCATGCCAATTATTTATCGGTACCAGGAATCCCAGGAAACCGATCAGCAAAATGGAAGAAATTATCCGCATCACTGATTTACTCATGGAACAAAAATAAAATAAATGCAATTAAATTGCAATAAGCGCTGAAAATTTATTCCAAACAAGTAGGGGCGCGATTAATCGCGCCCCTACTTGTTTCCATTTATATCTTATTATTACTTCTTCAATCCATTCTGTTTCAGGCATTTCATTACCTTCCTATCGTGCTTCTCACGTTCTTCCGGAGTTGTATTCGGAGTTGTCAGTAATTCTTTGCATTTATTGTCAACATACTCCCATCTGGCCATGAGTTTCTCTTCTTGTTTGGGGGTCATTTTACCCTTTTCAAAAGCATCGTTGATTGAATCGTTCGCGACAACGCATGTACAGAAATCCCATTGTTCTCCATACTTTTTAACAATCT
>CBFGPJ010000036.1:0-12002 GCA_965650615.1 uncultured Fluviicola sp.
AGGGTTTGAAACACCAACTTCAGGATCCCTGAAATCGGGAGGGAGACGAAAATCTCTTACACCAAGACGTTTTGCGAGGCGCTCCTCCGTTACAACAAATTCTTCTTTGTCTGAAAGTGTTCTGAAGATTTCTTCCCAAAGATCAAGACCTGCTGCCATGAGGGATTCATCTTTAGGAAAATTAATCATCTGCCCGATTCCCCATGGAGATATCAGCTGTGATCGTCTTACAGGTTTTTTTGCCGCCATAATTTTACATATCAGTATTTGGATATTCGGTAACCACAAGAGCATCGCATGTTGCATCAACGTTTCTCATTGAGGTAGGTGTCGACCACGCACGGTCTTTTATTTCTTCCGAAGGATTCGATCCCGCGCGATACATCAGCGGAGTATCCTGCGGCTGTCCGAGTGTTCCGTAAATAAAAGGCAGCTCATTTTTCCAGTATTCAAGTTTTTCCTCTATCATCTGGTACGCATGTTCGTATTCATCACTGTCAATCAGGTTTACCCGGTCATAGATCAGCTGTGTGACCTGTTTTATTATCGCATCATCAGGAAAAGGTCTGGGCGTATCTCTGCTTCTTGCTGAATAAAGACGAATCAATCCGACCAGCACTGCATGCAATGCCCTTTCTCTTGCAGGCGCAGAAAAAGGCGTAACGCTTGTTGGTTCAACTTTGCTGTAAATTTTTGAATGATATTCCTGGAAATGTTCAAAATGAGAACGGTCACGTGGTTTTGAACAATTATAAACTGTAAGCACCAGCCCCGGGCCTTTAGCCGAACGTCCCACACGGCTCGTCGCCTGGATGTATTCGGATGTTGTCTTTGGTTGCCCGACCACGGTCATCAGCCCAAGTCTTGGAATATCCACGCCCACTGAGATCATATTTGTCGCAAGACAAATGTCGACCGGGTACTCAGATTTATCTCCGGTCCAGGATTTTGAAAGCTGCTCCAGGTATTCAGGAATATCGCTGCTGTTAATCCTGCTTGTCAGCTCAATGTCCCTGTTTATAAAACGTCGTTCATCACCGCTGACCGCCTTTCGGCTCCAGATCGAATTCATATACTCCCTTATATCCGCCCTGATAAGGGTGGCCGCATGACCGAGTTCACGAATACTGTTGAAATAGGTAAGTATTGTCCAGTAAGGATCTCTCTGTTTTTCGTCATCGGTACGAATGGATTTTACCGACTGCAGTAAAGCCGATAATATCCTGACCTGTGCTGTTGCATGCGAAGGAAGAGCTGAGGCAAAAATGCCCGCGTACAACCTGCCTGCTTTTTTCTGGTCCACATACGCAAAAAACGAATCTCCCACGTTCAGACCCTGCGCGGGAAATATGGTTACATTTTCTGTTCCCCTTCCGTATAATGAATGAATCTGTTCTTTGGCACGGCTGATGGTTGCTGAAGAAGCGATGATTTTCGGCTTTAACTGATTGGCTGTACAAAGTTCATCGATCATGGTTTCATACAGCCCTACCATTGAACCCAGTGGTCCTGATATCAGGTGAAGTTCATCCTGAATAATAAGTTCAGGCGGTGTCAGCCGCGAACCGTTGTCCCTGAAACCAAAAAGCGATTTTGCTTCCGGTTTCCAGGTAAGCATTGCAAATTTATCAACCGTACCAATCAGCAGGGTAGGCGGAAAATCATAAATATCTTCATCGATTACAGTTAAGGGAAGACCAAACGCAGGCTTTGAAAAAGCACATTCAGAATTATCGCATTCATATACAATAGTTTCATGGGCACCTTTAGGCCTTCTTTTATAGCCCTTAACGCGTTCCCCGATTTTAGCGTCCTTCAGATATCCCATTTGTGCTCCGCACCAGGGGCATTTCAGAACAATAAACGGATTGTCATCTTCCTTCCCGAGTTCCATTTTTTTATAGGAGCTTCGTGCATCACTCCGGTAGATGGGTGTGAGACTTTCTCCGACCCACAAACCTATCGTAATGCGTTCTGATCCCAGTTCCTGTTGGTTCTCATGCCTGATTTTGTCACAAGCGCAGATAAGTGAAGCCGCACGCTGAAATTGCTGCGCTGTTAACAGGCGCAGTGTATAACGCATCAATACTGCAGTACCCGAATCGTCCTGGTCTTTTAACCGTTTCAGGAAAATGGTATATGCAGACAAGCCGAGATAAGCCTCCGTTTTTCCGCCGCCTGTGGGGAACCAAATCAGATCCACTGTTTCCCTGTCAGGATGCGAAGCATTGTTCATTGCGCTCAGGTTCATCAGTATAAACGCCAGCTGGAATGGCCTCCATGCGCCTACTTTAGGAAGACCATCCGGATTTTTAGGCCAGGTTTCCGGGTTATGGATATCGGGGAACACATCATCGGTATGTCCGTCAAGGTGAGGCGAAGTGAGTCCTGTCAGATTTCCTTTCGCATCAAGCATCCACTCTCTTGTATGTATACTGTAGTGAAGTTGCTGGAGAAGCATGGCGCGGTTCATCAAACGGAAAGCCCGCTCAACGCCGGCATCCAATTTCAGTAATTCTACACCGTCTTGCATGCGGACTAGACATTTTCGGCAGCTAGCGATATGTTTCTCCGCTGTTTCTTGCAACTGTCCTTCGAGTGTTTTGCCGGCTGTTTCCTCCTGCTTATCAATCCACAGTTTGTATTCCTGTGTAAGATCAGTAAGGCAGGAAATAATTTCACTATCCGACAGATCACTCAGGTCATACATATTCAATTTCACTTTTTTCAGATCGTTGGGCAGAATCGGCTTTATTTCATAAGCACTGATCGATTCAGTTTGTATCTGTGAGGCAGAATCTTCAGCGTTATCATCCCACCTCGGAGAGCATCCGTGACCAACAGCAAATGTTTTCTTCAGCCTGTATAATAAGGCGTTCGATAATTCATCGTCTTTATCTGTCACTGAGGCAACGGTCTTATATGGGACAAAGCAGTTGCTGGATGCACTTTGTACATTGAAGGAAACCTGAAAAAAACAATCTTCATTCCTGATGTTTTCCCTCGAACCGGTGTTTGAATTGACAAGCGTAAAGGTGAGCAGGTGTATTCCTTCGTCAGCCATCCCGGGTACTGTTCTATTGCGGATATTGAGTTTTAGCATAATTTTTTTTCCTTCTTTATCCTGAAGAAAAAAATCTGATGATTGTCCTGGTGCAGCAGGAATATTTTCAGTAGCTATTACGATATCCTGATCCAGCGGGATTCTGAAATATGCCTTGCGTTTTACTTCAGTTTTGGATTCATCGTCTTTAAAATAAATGTATTCTTTGTATTCGTATACGGCATTTGTAACAGACACGATAAATCCGCCGTCAGGAATTTTCGAAAAACAACTGAAACCCATTGCAGCCGGAAGAAAACTGTTTGCAAGTCCGACTTCTTCTTCAAAATCATCGGCCATATTCACCGGAGTTTTTGTCTGCTCAAGACCGACCGGATCTCCCGCATCTTTTTTATCTTCTTCTGGTATAGTTTCCAATAATGTTTCTTCATCACCAGAAGTAAAATCCTGCTCCGCAAATGAAGCTGTTCTGGGGAACAGTATGCCTGCTCCGTACCGCAGTCTCGGCGGTTCATTGACAAGAATTTCCTCTCCGTTTGGCTGTACGTGCGGCTTTGTCGGATCCGGACCGATCAGTTCGCGCCTGATATATTGCAGAATATCTTCTCTCATGTGAGGTTGAGTTTATTTTTTAGAATAAGATTAAACTGCTCGCGGGCGGATTCATTAATCAACAAAAACAGTCCGTATTTTGCCCGTGTCATGCCGACATATAATAATGATCTGGCTGCTTCACTTTGCAAATCGTCGATGTCCTTGAGAATGACATAATTTGATTCCATTCCTTTAAAAGCCTGGATCGTCGAAAAACCGGCAGATGTCTTTTTTTTCATATCTGTCAGTGCTTTCAGTTCAATAATTCCGGAGTTTTGCCACTCTTCGGGAACAGCCCTTTCAAATTTTTTCGGCGAAAGAATGACAATTTCATTTGCAGGCAGTTTTTCCGTCCCCAGCTTTTCAAGAATTTTTGTCAGCTTGACTGCCTGTTCCGCTTCAGTTGAATAAAAACCGTAGTCAACAGAGATACCTTCAAGGTGTTCGAGGAGAAACGGCGGCTTTTCAAAACCTGACAGCAATGATGTTTCTTCGCCGATCTGCTTTGTGTTTCTGCAGTTAATCCGTAACAGGAAATTAAATGGCTTTGCGTACTCCGCAATAAGCGTGAGCATTTCATCTTTTGGCATACGGGAATAAATTGCCTGCCTTTCAAAATCGCCATAAATCTCCCATTGCCCGCCGGAGAGACCACCTTTCAACATTGAGTTGAAGAGGTTCATATAATTCCTGGTGATAAGATCCTGTCCTTCATCAATAATCAGCCTGTGAAATTTTGGCTCAATCCCTTTGTCAAAAATATCTTTTACCAAGCCTGGCATATAAACCGAATAAAAGTTATCGTCTCTTGACCTGTCATGATTCAATCCTTCACATATCCGCTCCAGGTAACTATGCAGGCTGCTCACCGTAATCTGTTCATTCCACTGACCGAGCTGATGCTGCATCCATTGCCCGATCATCCTGTTATAGCAGGTCAGAAAAACTTTTTTCCCGGATGCAGCGGCCCTGATAGCGGATTCCATCGCGATCATTGTTTTACCAGTGCCTGCGCTTCCCTTAATAAGACACCGATCGTTCTCATGTATTGAATCCAGAAACCGGTACTGTTCCTGTGTGTAGGATCTGACCTCTGAATTAAATTTATCCAGCCGTTCCGCAACAGGTCTCAGTCTTTCAAAATCACCACGCAGAAAATCGGTCAGTTGACTGAGATCAGTTTCTGCGGGCAATGAATCTTTTGAGAACCAGGCCTGGTCCTTATGTTTCTTGGTTGTTTCATTTACAAAATCGATGAAAAATTTTTCAGGATTATTTTTCCTGGCCGCCTTATCAAAAATCTGCCATGGCTGGTATTCTACAGAATGTATGTCAAAATCGATTTCCGGAAAAGCAACACAAAAACCGAACTGGAGAGCGTTGAATTTATGTGCCGCACCGAAACGTTTTTTGATAGCAGCCTTTAATGAAAACATCGCTGCCTGTGCTTGTGAGAATGGATTTTTTCCTGTTTTTACAAGACCCGACCTGTTGGTGAAATACCATTCCCCGCCGATTGATTTCACATCCCCGCCTTTTACTTCCATCACGAAAATACCGCTGCCCGGAATCAGCAACAGAAAATCAATTTCACCAAACAGGCGACTGACATGTTCTGAAAGATTCAATGAATGTAAAACAGTCCAGCCTTTTGTAAAGGCAGACTGCTGTAGCAATTCGAAAATGATTTTCTCACCATTGCTTTTACAGTCTTTGTCAATGAAATTGGGAAGCATTTTTGCCATCAGCTGAATTCTTTTGTAAGTATCCGGTGAATATATCTTTTATCAATATTTTCCGGTTCTTTTTTCACATCAGTGACTTTTGGAAAACTGACGCGTCCGAGATCAGGAATATCGATGGAATCGTTTATAAGCGTATGTTTTGTGATATTTGCCAGATTTTGGATAATTTTTTCCCTTACCAAGTCCGAAGCCTTAAATCTCCAGTTGGTCATCTGCGTAATGGCGTCCCTGATCTTGGACAGGTTATCATACATGAAATCTGATTTTGTCAGCAGTGCAATGCTGATAAGATCCGCATCATCGTCAGGTCCTATTCTGTCATCATCAGTAAGCCAAGTACGGATGGTTACTTCATGTCTTTTACAGTCATGCTGCCTGAGTTCGCTGACAAGACGCCGGAAATCTCCGCCGATAGACTGGTAATATTTTCTCAGAAGATTTTTCCACAGATCGGCGCGCTGTTTGATTGTATTGAACTGTTCCGGCTTCACACTTTTTTTTACCAAGTCGACCAGTATTTCCCGTTCAGTATTAATGACAGCTATTATATCCCCGGGAACAAGACTGTCCGGTTTTCTGTGTATGATCGCAGGCTTCGCATTATCCGCAATAAGAAATTCATTGATGAGTATGAATTTGTGTGCATCGGTTGCATAGATAAATTTGCTGTTTTCGAAGTTAATACGTCTTGCCTTTACACTTTCAGTAGTGCCGGCCGCCTTATACATGTTGTACTGGGCGCTTTCAATTTTCATTTCGAATTCTGCTATATCGATGTTGTCGAAAAAATTATTGTCTTTTTCGGCAGGAACTTGTTCATGTCTCTGATCATGTGACGGACTGAAAAAGTAAGAGACCACCTGCGATTTTTTACCGCTGTTATCAATGGTCGATTTCCCCTTCTGACATTGGGTTAATTTTTTGTTTTCAAGGGAACGATAATATCCGCGCTCAAAACCATAGAACAATAATGTGAGCTCAGACAGGATAAAACAATCCAGTATTCTGGTCATTTGCACTGAACCGGGCCAGCCGGTCAGGATTGCTTTTGCTGGTTTTTCAGAGAGACGCTGCTGAGTCAGATCAGACACGGAGATGATTTCCGGAAGGAATTTTCTGCCGGTTCTTTTAAAGTGTGCAGACAACTCTACAGCATCCTGTGCCGTTGGACAGATAATGAACCGGTAGGTATGCCTGTCAAGTAATTCTTCCAGACGGATACATTTTTCTGCGTGCACGTTTTTGATTGTTTCCAGGAATGCAGTGAGTTCTGAAATGATCAGCGCGATATTGTCCGAAGCTTCCCCCAGCCAGACCCTGTTATTCCGGTAGGAGACATTGACAGCGCTTATCATTTGATTAAAGTCGGCAAAAGCCGACTCTGTCAAGCCATAACAAATCCGTGAGAACAGGTTAATTATCCGGACAAGGCCGATTTTAATCTCTGTCAGTTTACGATCACTGCTGTCATCGCGCAGTGCATGTAGCTTTTTCGAAATTTCCCCGAGTAACAAACCGGGCAATATATTTTTTCTGACCTGGAAAGCGAGGTAGTTGTTTTGTTTTATTGTGAATGCCTTGAAAGGAGAGTGAATTGCAGGTGTTCCCGCAGAAATAAATTCAGAAGTAAAATTGAAAAATTCAAAACCCAGATCCGCAATGTGCCCAAAACAATCTGCTTCTGAAATATCAGTTACCAGAATAGTGGGAATGTGGCAGCGCTTATCTGTCGCGGTAAAATCCGTCGTCCGTTCACTTATGGCGGCAAAGCCGTCAATAATGAGTGCGGAGACACGGGCGGGATCATCCAGATAGTACATCAGGTTAAGGAAATTATTTGTAATCAGGCACGGGCTGTGCGCCTTGATTTTTCCCTCTTCGTCAATTACTTCCGGTGTAAAGTATTCATCAGGGTCGGCAGCGTTCAATTGAATATTGCCTGTCGCTGAGACATACCGGTTGAGTTTGTTAATGATACATACACTGTTTTGAATAAAGCCCATGTTGCTTTTGGTATCAATACCTAAAAGATATTCGACAGGTGTTTTTGAAACCACCGGTAAAGCATCTTTTACAGTTTTGAGCGGAGAAAGTGTTTGCCTTCCGCCGGGCGCTTTTTGCAGCTTTATTACTTGGCTAAAACCAATTTCTATTTCCGCACCTGAATGTTCTTTGACGCTTTTTGTTCTAATTGCAACACCTTTTTCGCGGATACCCGCCCATTCCACGATTGCTTTGTTGTTGAGAAGTAGTTTTTCCCCGCGTTTATATTCTTTATATTTTTCCGTTACTTGATCACTGAATGCGACATAGTCATCATATATCAATGATATTACTGCAGGAAACAACAACCATTGTGCGGCATATTCTTTCGATGGAAATACAATACACAGTTTGTTCTGCTCATTTGAAGCGAAAAAGGATGATATCAGCGTGCAGGCATCTTTCAATGCCGGAGGCAACGGATAGCTGGCAGGGCAGCCCGCAAAAGCATAGTTCAACTTCTGTGCAAGTAAACCATCCATATTTCGCAGTTGTTTTTGGTGATGCTATCCGCCTAACAAAATTTCTTTCATTCTTCCTGCTATTTTTTCTGACATCAGTGGGGGGACTGCATTTCCGATCTGGCGGAATGCAGCATTCATAGCGCCTGTAAACTGAAAGCCATCAGGGAATGACTGCAGTCTGGCCGCCTCACGCACCGATATGGTGCGAGCCTGCCTGCTGTCATAGTGGATATGAGAATAGCTGTCTTTTCCCAGGTGGGCCATCAGGGTACGGGAAGGTTTATCCGCTTCCATTTTGCGCCACTTGTTAGGAAATTTGTTTACATCATATGGGGGGATCGTCTCTGCTACGAGTTTATCATATTGTTTGGATTTCTGAGAGATTTTCTTTCCCGTAATCTTTTCAGCCTGGCTGATTTTACTGTTCAGGATACGGCGGGCTGCCTGAATTGCCTGCGGGTACTGATCACCCGGTTTCATTTTCCCGAATATCGCATAATCACGCGGAAGATACCGGATAATATTCAGCGCCACTTGGTCTTGGCTTATAGGCCATGTCCGCATCATGCGCTGGAATTCATTTTCCCCTTCAGCAGTCTTATAGCGCATGACATTATCTACCTTCATTCCTCTTTTCAGCTTCCCTTTCAAGTGCATCGTGATTTCAGGAAGATCCGATAAAGCTTTTTCTGCTGTTACCGCCGGTACTGAATCCGAGGGTGCTGGAGGGGGGGGCATATAATACTTATGAGTTTTGTCTTCGACTATATTTTTGAGAGCTACATTCCGAGAACCGTGATAACCTCTTGGAAGGTCAATAAAATGTGTTGGCTGAGGGAACAAAATGTCTGCGTCTACCGTTTTATGAACCGCCATCAGAAACATTCTCTCTCTCATCTGCGGAACACCATAATAAACGGTGTTAAGCAATGTATACCTGCATTTGTAACCCTGTGCTGCAAGATCATTGCAGACAATGTCCGCGATATTCACCCCGCCGTAATTTAAAATGTCAGGGACGTTTTCCATCAGGATCGCCACCGGTTTAAGCTCGGTAACGTATTCCAGGTAACGTTTGTATAACTGGCTTCTCGAATCGTTTAAAAATGCATTGGAATCCTTGGTAACGGCACGAAGCTTGGCGCGGCCTATTCGTGTAAATGCCTGGCAGGGCGGGCCGCCGATAATAACGTCAATTTGGGATGCGGCATTTCCCTGCAATCCTATAGAATTAAATATATCGCTTGGAGAGACTTTGAGGATATCACGAGGAATACAATGCTCATGATAATGAGGGCTGTCTTTATGAAAGTTGGCAGCATGTGAGCGGATAGCTTCCGAATCCAGTTCCACTCCTGCAACTATTTGAAAACCAGACTTGTAGAATCCTAATGAGAGCCCGCCACACCCCGAAAAAAGATCCAGTACCCTGGGTGCCGCCCCAAGTCTGATACGTTTAAGTTTACCGTTTATAATCCCATTTTCCGGATGATTCTTTTTCATAAGCAGGTTATAAAGGCTATTCTCATATTACTAACATTTACAAGTCTACTCATTTATTTCTGCTTCTCATAATAAATTTATAAGATACAACATTTAGAAAGTTCTGAGACTTTCAAAATGTTTACTTCTAGGATTAGTCTTAAAAGAAAAAAACACATTGCTGTTAGACTTTCGTTGCCCGACCTGAATTATTTTATAACCGATTCCCGGAGCATCTTCGTCAGCTTTCAGATATGAATAGGTGAACAATGCTATTCCTTGTTGCTACACCTTGTTTATATGAATTGTATCATCAATCTGCAACCGATACCCCTTTCCATGTACATTCACAATCTGTATCGACGCATCACCCTCCAGTTTTTTTCTGAGTTTTGATATGAATACATCCAGGCTCCGTCCTACAATTACTCCTTCATCTTCCCATATTTCTTTTTGAAGCCGCTGTCTTTCGATAAGATTGCCAGTAGCATCTGCAAATATTTTAAGCAGTTTATTTTCCTTGGGCGTAAGTTCTGTTGTAATACCCGAAACAGTGATTTGCCTTTTTCCTGGTTCAAATAAAGTATGACCGATCTTCAAAACACCTTCGTCTGTATCTGCTCTTGCACCCCTCGACCGTCTTGTTCTGAATGGACGCGCAGCCAGTAACCCGATAAAAGCGAAAGCAGATAATCCGCCTATCAGGTATGCTTTAGGTATAGTAGTAAAGGTCATGTTCTGAAACCTGATGTTTACAAGGTAACAGGCACGTGGTTGCTTGCGGCCCAAACAGGGTATAATATTGTTCTGTTTTTGCTGAAAAATGCTATATCCGAATAAAATCTCTTTATCCGAACAGTTCAGCACATTAACGATATAATCTTTTGCAAGCGGATCTTTCTCCAGTGACTGCCTGATGATCTTAACCAGGGAATCTGTTTCAAAACTAAATTCATTTTCAAACCTTATCTGGTATTCATTCGAGGCTATTTCCTTTATGGGTAATACCCTCGATGTACTGTCGCCCGCATGCAACAGTATCTCATGCCCGATATTCCTCAATAGTATCTGTCGTTTGGCAAGGTCAAAATTTTCATTACCCGTAAATCCGAACGCAGCACAAATGATTGTACCTGTCAGCAGAAAAAGGAGCGGCAGTATATAACGCCTCTTCTTTTCGGGATGCATCGTATTGTCTTTAATGGCCATTACGCAGAATTTACAATGTTTACATTTTAATTTACCATATTAATACCATCGAATAGCGTGTGTGAAAGTAGTTTGCTGGTTCAAATGTAAATGCTATGATAAACAAACTCACTACCACTCTTGTATTAATGATGCTGTTCCAGACCCTTGCCTGTACACAACAGCCGCAGCCAGGCTGGCAACTCGATGTTAAGAAAAGCAAAGTTTTGTGGAATACCGGGAAGATGATGGGCGGTCATTACGGTTATTTCCTTTTTCAGTACGGCAATTTGGAGTATTCAGCCACAGGCGAACCTGTTCGCGGAACCTTTTATATGGATATGAATAGCATCCGCACAACGGATAATCCCAACGAGGTAGACGGAAAAAAGAAGGATGCAGAGTTAAGAGACAACGATTTTTTTGCCTCAGACCAGTATCCGATTGCGACCATGGTTGTAAAGAAAATCACCCGCATCGGTTCATCCACGGACTATACGGTGGCGGGAGAGCTTACCATAAAAGGCATCACACAGCCAATCGAATTTAAAGCTACCATTATCACAAAAAACAATACCAGCCACATTACTGCCAAAGTTGACATATCGCGCCAGTTATGGAATATCCATTCAAAACCACAAACGGGTTCTATAGATTTTTTATCAGGCGTCAAAGAAAAACTGGTGCCGGATATTCATGTGTCACTGGATATTTTCATGAATCAATAAAGCGTAAGACGGTATGTTTCGCTGACTCATAACATTTGGAAAGTTCTGAAACTTTCCAAATGTTTCCGAGGTAATCCTGCGACTAAAGACCACCGCAAGCCAAGACTGTAACAAAATCGATAATTTTGAAAAAAAGTTAACCCTTGATACCCGACAGCAAATTGAAAATATCATTTCAGGATATGGCATTGAGAGGAGCAGAGGTACTTGCAAAGCAACCAAAAATTACATTTGAACAAGCCGTAGAACAAGCACAACGGTTAAAAAAGAATTCGAAAGTAAATTCCTCAATGAAGAAGAGTAAGCAAAATGCCTGATAGCCCCCGATATAGTCTATATATTGTGTGCTTATAAAATAACATCAGCGCAAAATGTTTATTGCCTCATTTTTTGTACAGTATAATATCAGTTAACTGGTATTGCAGGAGGTAATTCAAAGCCCTTCTTACGCATATAATCCCTCACTTTTCTCCGCAAGCTTAATTTTGCTAAGCTATATAATTTGGCAGGCGGAACAATATTAAGCTGGTCGTTAGAGTGCATCGGTCTATTATCAGCGGATTTGTAGTCGGTTACATCAAACGCCAATAAAGCATTTGGGTCTATGGCCGGATTCGGATGTTCATCCAGATCAAATATCCATTTATCATCTTCTCCGGAAAACTTGCTTTCTTTTTCCTGATATCTATCAATT
>CBFGPJ010000037.1:0-11674 GCA_965650615.1 uncultured Fluviicola sp.
AGATAGCATAAAACCATTCGCTTTTAGTTCAAACAGGTTCAATGGTTAAAATCAGTCATATCAGTTTTGAACTTGAATAGCAGGATCCTGATCCGCCGCGGCGGATGGGACTTTGAATGATTTTAATATTTTAATCCATTTTTTATGCTGGATACAGTTATACGCTTTTCCATACGGAATAAGCTAATCATTGGCATATTGATGCTTGCCTTGATCTTTTGGGGAAGTTATTCATTGACAAAACTTCCCATTGATGCCGTTCCTGACATCACAAACAATCAGGTTCAAATTATTACTTCCGCACCTTCACAGTCAGCACAGGATATTGAGCGCTTGGTTACATTTCCGGTTGAACAGGCTGTTGCCACCATTCCTGAAATCGAAGAGGTGCGTTCTTTTTCCCGCTTTGGATTGAGTGTGGTTACCATCGTATTCCAGGATGGATTAGATGTTTATAAAGCACGTCAATTGGTTTCCGAACGCTTAAACGTAGTTATGAATGATATTCCCGCCGGTGTTGGGACACCTGAATTGGCTCCGGTTACTACCGGATTGGGCGAAATATACCAATATACCGTTCATGCTGAAAAAGGCTATGAAAAAAAATACGATGCAATGGAACTTCGGACCATTCAGGATTGGATCGTAAGGCGCCAGTTGCTTGGAGTAGAGGGAGTTGCAGATGTTAGCAGTTTTGGCGGATATCTGAAACAATATGAAATTGCTTTGAATCCGGATAAACTGAACAGTTTGGGACTTACGATAAGTGATGTGTTCAATGCACTGGAGAAAAACAATCAAAACACCGGTGGTGCATACATCGACAAAAAACCGAATGCCTGGTATATTCGCAGCGAGGGCCTGATCGGAAGCATAGAAGACATTCAGCGCATTGTGGTGAAACAAATGGAAAACGGTTTGCCGGTTTTAATTCGGGATGTGGCCCAGGTCCGAAAAGGACATGCTGTTCGTTATGGTGCAATAACTTATAAAGATAAGGGGGAAGCGGTTGGCGCAGTTGTGATGATGCTCAAAGGTGCAAATTCTTCGAAAGTGATTGCTGATGTTAAAGAACGGATTGAGCAGATCAAAAAGACTTTGCCGAAAGGTGTGCGTATCGAACCTTTCCTGGACCGGACCAAATTGGTTGACAATGCTATTGGAACGGTAAGTAAGAACTTGTTGGAAGGTGCGCTGATAGTTGTTTTTATCCTTGTTCTATTCCTGGGGAATTTCCGGGCAGGCTTAATTGTGGCGTCCGTAATTCCTTTGGCGATGTTGTTCGCCATTTCACTTATGAATTTATTCGGTGTTTCGGGGAATTTAATGAGCCTGGGGGCAATTGATTTCGGTTTGATCGTAGATGGTGCGGTTATTATTGTTGAAGCGACTCTGCATCACATGGGGTTGTTGAAAATCGGGCGAAAGCTGACACAAACTGAAATGGATGAAGAAGTTTACAATTCGGCGAGTAAAATCCGTTCTTCCGCAGCCTTCGGGGAAATCATCATCCTGATCGTTTACCTGCCGATACTTGCATTGGTCGGTATTGAAGGAAAAATGTTCAAACCTATGGCGCAAACTGTTTCGTTTGCCATTTTGGGAGCATTTATTCTTTCATTGACTTATGTCCCAATGATGAGTGCCTTGTTCTTAAGTAAGAATACCGAACACAAGCGTAATCTTTCCGATAAATTAATGGATGCGATTCAGCGGGTGTACGAACCCATCATTAAAAAAGTCCTGAACATACCGAAATGGGTTGTCGGAACGACAATTGTTCTATTTATCGGGAGTTTGTTTCTTTTCGGGAAACTGGGGGCAGAATTCCTTCCGGCACTGGATGAAGGAGACTTTGCTGTAGAAACCCGTGTGATGCCGGGCAGTAGCTTGGAAGAAACCATTTCGGCTTCCTCGAAAGGCGCTGAAATATTATTGGAACGCTTTCCTGATGAGGTAGAAATGGTAGTTGGGAAAATTGGTTCAGGAGAAATTCCAACCGATCCCATGCCGATTGAAGCCTCTGATTTGATGGTGACTTTGAGGGATAAGTCAGAGTGGAAAAAGACAAAGGATAAAGACGTGTTGGCAAATATGATGACTGAAGCCCTGGAAGATATTCCGGGAGTTACTTTTGGTTTTCAGCAACCGATCCAGATGCGCTTTAACGAATTGATGACCGGTGCACGACAAGATGTGGTCGTAAAGGTTTACGGAGAGGATCTGAATGAATTGACCGATTATTCAAAGAAAATCGCAGGAATCATAAGCACGATCAATGGTACTGCGGATTTGTACCTGGAAAACGTAAAGGGTGCACGTCAAATTCTGATTTCTTATGACAGAGATGCACTTGCACGGTTCGGTTTGAATATCGAAGACATCAATACAACAATCAATGCTGCATTTGCCGGACAATCTGCCGGATTGGTTTATGAAGGTGAGAAACGCTTCGATATAGTCGTTCGTTTGGAGAAAGAATTGAGAACGAGCCTGGAAGATGTTCAGCATTTGTATGTCAAAACACCAAATGGTAACCAAGTTCCGCTTTCACAGGTAGCATCCGTCCGTTTCGATGATTCGGCACCAACACAAATCCAGCGCGATGATGCCAAACGCAGAATAACTATTGGTTTCAATGTGCGCGGACGGGATGTGGAAAGTGTGGTAAAGGAACTGCAGCAAAAAGTGGAACAAAACGTGAAGTTCCAACCGGGTTATTACCCTACTTACGGAGGAACATTTGAAAACTTACAGGAAGCGCGCGGAAGGTTATCGGTAGCGGTTCCCATTGCTTTATTATTGATCCTGATATTACTCTATTTTACCTTTAGTTCTCTGAAACAAAGTTTATTGATTTTCTCGGCAATTCCATTATCTGCAATTGGTGGTGTGATAGCGCTTTGGTTGCGCGACATGCCTTTCAGTATTTCTGCCGGAGTAGGGTTTATTGCGCTTTTTGGAGTGGCGGTACTCAACGGAATCGTGTTGATCGGTGAGCTCAATCACTTGAAAAAACAAGGTGTAAATGATGTGCGGGAACGCATTCTGAAAGCAACACAAACCCGTTTGCGACCAGTTGTAATGACAGCTTCAGTTGCGTCACTCGGTTTCCTGCCGATGGCGCTTTCTCACGGAAGCGGAGCGGAAGTCCAAAAACCGTTGGCAACTGTTGTTATTGGAGGATTGATTACAGCTACACTACTTACACTAGTGGTACTTCCGTGTATTTACTATCTCACGAACAGGACTAAAAAAAAGAATATGAAAAGAGTTCCTAAAACGGCTGGAATACTGATAATCGGTTTATTCCTGAGTCAATTTACTTTCGGGCAAACAAGAATATCCTTGGATTCTGCACTGCAGGTTGCGTATAAAAACAACAAAGGTCTGCAGTCGAAATCACATCAGATTAGGTATTACGATCAGTTAAGAAAAGCAAGCAGTGAATTGCCAAAAACAGATGTGAGTGTGATGATTGGTCAGTATAACAGTTATTACAAAGGCGATAATAACATCACAATTTCCCAGACGATTCCGTTCCCGACCGTTTTTGTAGCCAAATCCCATTTGGCGCAATCACAAAGTAAAGGAGCAGCTCTGGCATTGGCTGTATCCAAAAATGAACTGACTTTTGAGATCAGGCAATTGCATATGCAATATGGATACTGGAATTCCTATCAGGCGCTTTTATTGAAACAGGATTCGTTGTTGCGGCATTTTACAAAAGCAAGCGATTTGAATCATCGTGCAGGATCGGGAACATTGCTTGAAAAAACAACCGTGGAAACCCGATTGAATGAAGTGCGAAGCAAACAAAACCGGGTCAACGCGGAATTGAATGGAATCGCAGAAAGACTACAGTTCTTAATGGGCGTGGATTACCCGGTTCAATTCGAACCGGCCATGTTAAATCAGATCCTGACTATTCCGAATACAGATACGGCACAATTGAAAGAAAACCCACAGGCTTTGTACCTGGGACAACAGGTTGAAATTGCCGAAAACGAACGGAAGTTGGTGACGAATTCAGCATTCCCCGATTTTAAAGTGGGATACTTCAATCAAACACTTTATGGAACGCAACTTGCGGAAAATTCCCTCCAATTGGCTGGTCGTTCGGATCGGTTTCAAGGTTTCCAAGTTGGTTTAACCATTCCGCTTTGGTTTGGTCCGGATGTGAACAAAAGCAAGGCAGCTTCTATTAACAGGGAAGTGAAGAGTTCGGAATATGAGAACTACCTGAACAACCTGGAAAGTGAATATAAAAGAACACAATTAAATCTTCAGACCAACAGGGATTTAATGAATTATTACATCTCTTCGGCCTTGCCAAATGCAGGTTTAATTGAGAAACAGTCCGGTAAGTCATTCGAATTGGGTGAAATCAATTTCACAACTCACTTATTAAATATTCAACAAACAATAGCTATTCAGGAAGGCTACTTAAATGCGGTAAATGAATACAATGCAAATCTGCTTTACCTGAATTACCTGATGGCAGAATAATAAACAAAGTTTGAATGGTTTCAAAAGTTCAGGCAGTTCAATGGTTAGTGCATTGAACCTTTTTGAACGCTTTGATTCCATTGAACTTTTAAATGAAAGAAAATGAAAACAAATTGGATCATGTATATTGCATTTGCAAGTTTGGTTGCTTCCTGCGGAAGTGACAATTCAAGTGCGAACAAGAAAGAAGCCCTCCAGGAGAAAGAGGCAGAAATAGTAGAATTGACACAGGCTCAATACGAATCAGCAGAAATTGCCTTAGGAACTATTGAAAATAGAAGCATTAGCGGAGTGATTTCTGCCAATGGTTTCCTGGATGTTCCTCCCCAAAGTAAAGTATCTGTTTCTGCACCGATGGCAGGATTTGTGAAATCCACGCAACTGTTACCTGGCTCTAAAGTTTCAAAAGGGCAAGTGGTTGCAGTGATGGAAAACCAGGATTATATCCAGTTACAGCAGGAATATTTGGAAAATTACGGACAATTGGAATTCCTTGATTCCGAATACGAACGTCAAAAAGAATTGGCAAAGGAAAACATCAATGCGCGGAAGTCATTGGAACAGGCAAAAGCAAATTATTTTTCTGCCAAAAGTCGCTTGGAAGGATTGAAAGCACGGTTGGAATTATTGAAAATTAATGTAAGCAAACTTCAAACCGGGAAAATCCAAAATACGATCAATTTATATGCACCGATTTCGGGATATGTAACCAAAGTGAACACCAATATCGGGGCATATGTGAATCCAACAGATGTATTGATCGAAATTGTAAATACGGCAGAATTGCATGTAGAACTAACGATCTATGAAAAAGACATTTCGTCCATCAGGGAAGGTCAGCGTGTGCTCTTTACCCTGACGAATGAAACAACACAGCGGGAAGCACGTGTGAAATTGATCGGAAGACAAATCAGCAATGAACGAAGCATACAAATTCATTGTGATCTGGCGAAAAACGACAAAGAACTCATTCCGGGAATGTATTTGAAAGCAATTGTAGAAACGGAAAATGAAATGGTGACAGCAGTTCCTGAAACCTCTGTGGTGTATTTTGAAGGGAAGTCATACGTTTTCATTAAGAAAGACAAATCCCACCATCCAAAAGAGGAAACCATTCACTTTCAAATGGTAGAAGTTGGAATTGGGAAGGCAGAAGCAGGATTTGTTGCCGTTACGTTCCGGGAAGGATTTGACTTAAGTAGTGACCTGGTGGTTCGCGGAGCATATAGTTTATTGGCAAAAATGAAAAACTCGGAAGAAGAAGGCGGACACGCGCATTAAGGGAATAATTCAGTTCTCCCGGAAGAAGGTTATCCGATTCATTGTCCATAAGTTACATTTTGTTTCACGTGCTTTATTGTGTATATTTGAGTACACGCTAAAACAATCTGCTATGACAAAAAATTACCTGGTATTCCTGATATTCCTGTGTATTTCTGCGATCAATTTTGCACAGCAACGTTACGCCGAACAATGGTATTTCGGAAACAAAGCGGGGCTTGATTTTTCGAACGGAAGCCCCGTTGCACTTACAAGCAGTCAAATGGCGGCAGGCGAGGGCTCTGCATCTGTTTCCGATCCGGCAACAGGTGCTTTGTTATTTTATACTGATGGGATCAATGTTTGGAATGCTGCCAACACGGTTATGCCAAACGGGTCGGGGCTTATGGGAGGAATTTCTTCCACACAGGCCGCGCTTATCGTTCCCAAACCGCAGGATAGCAATCAGTATTATATTTTTACTACTGACCAGATCGGGGGATCACTCGGATTGCGCTTCTCTGTGGTAAATATGCTTCTGGATGGAGGAAATGGTAATGTGGTTGCAAAAAATGTGCTGCTGAAAACACCTGTAACTGAAAAAATAACAGCTGTAAAACAGCCCGGAACGGCTAATTACTGGTTACTGACGCACGGCTGGAATAGTGATGCTTTTTATGCTTATAAAATTACACCAACAGGTATCGATTCAGCAATTGTAAGCCATACCGGGATTGTACACAGTGATGCGATGATCCAAAACAGCTATGGTCAGATGAAATTCAACACGTGCGGAGACCGCTTAGCTCTTGCGGCAGGTTATCTGGATAAAGTTGAATTATTTGATTTCGATGTAAGTACCGGAATAGTCAGTAATCCGCAAACTATTTCCTATTCTGATCACGTATATGGGATTGAATTTTCGCCGAACAGCGATCTGCTTTATGTCAGTACGTATGAAGCCAATGGAACCTTACTTCAGTATGATTTGACTCTTCCAACTATTTCTGCCATGATTTCGGCCGTACAGATTATAAGTACAACACCGGACATTTATCCCTTACAGCGCGGACCGGACGGGAAGATCTATGTAGTGAAAAGTTTCAGTCAATATGTGGGAGTAATCCAGTCACCTGATAATGTGGGAAATTTGGCCTGTAATTATATTGATAATGCAATTGATCTGGATCCGTCTTTTATGGGCTTGAACTCCGGTATCGGTCTTCCAAATTTAGTAAGTTCCTTCATGGGAGGTGCTTCTTTGTGTCCGGGAGCTTCAGCGGGAATCAATGAAAATAATCCGGAAGATTTTGCTGTTTTTCCGAATCCGTCGAATGGTGGCTTTACATTCACGGTTGAAAATGGGCGTTCAGAAATTCAGATTACGGATGTTTCGGGTAAGTTGCTTGAGACCCATGTAAATCTTGTCCCGGGTACGCAATTTAGTTTCGGAGAGAATTATACCGCGGGAGTTTATTTTCTAAGAATGGAAAACACCCTGTTGAGGCTTGTCAAAAATTAAACCCGTTGAGTATCCATGATTTTCAGGATTATCGAATAGATTTCCAAAAAAATCTAAAAACAATTCGTTTATTCATCAATCCGGGAATTGTGTAATTTTTTTTCGCAAAGCGTTTTTATATTGCAGGAAATTGTAATCAATCTATGGAGAATACGGATAAGGAACTGGAAAAACAGAAAATATCGGATCATTTGTCAAATGAACGTACGCTGTTGGCCTGGGTACGGACGAGTGTAGGGATCATGGCTTTTGGTTTTGTGGTAGTGGAATTTTCACTTTTTACCAAGGAATTGAATCTTGCCCTTGAGGTAGAGATCCGGGGAAATCATTATAATTATTCCGGTCCAATAGGGGCGATCATTGTTGGTGTCGGGGCGATAAGCTTATTGTTTGCCCTGGTTCGCTACCGCCGTATTAAAAAGGAAATCGACAGGGGGTCATTTCAACACAATCCGATATTGCTGAATATCATCGTGGTTTTGATTTTTCTGATCAGCGTTTTATTATTGATCTATCTGATCAAAGTATTATAAATAAAAAGGGCCGCCCGATAGGAGCGGCCTTTATTTCTTTCCGTGAAATCGGTATCAGCGAACATCAAATTGAACCCTTCGGTTTTCAGCCCGGGCTTCAACCGTTCTGAGTGGATTTTTCAGCTTGGTTTCTCCAAAACCTTCTGTTGTCAGCCTGTCTCCGGCAATTCCCTGAGAAATCAGGTAATTTCTTGCCTCATTGGCACGTTCCTGGGACAGGTTCATATTGTATTCCTCTGATGCCCGGTCGTCTGCGTGACCCATAATATGAAGTTTGTAGGAAGGATTGTCCTTCATCACCTTTGCGATTGCTTTGAGTAACTGTTGAAAGGAAGGAGACAGGTCAGCTTTATCCGTTTCAAATTTCACCTCACTTTGCTCGATTATGGCAATAACTTCCTGGCTGTTATTTGGACCGGTAATGCTTCCGGATCGTTCAGGACAACCTTTCATAGCTGCAGAACCTTTTTCAAACGGACAATCATCCACATCATCCGGGATATTGTCACCGTCGCTGTCACGAGGAGCAAGTGTTCGTCCCTTTGTATCAACCAATGTTCCGGCAGGCGTTCCGGGTTCTTCGTCCAACCAGTTCGCAACACCGTCACCATCGTCATCACGTTGTTGGTTTTCCAGTTTTTCCACACGTTGTCTCAGGTTTTCAATCTGTGCATTTTTGCTTGGCACCATCACCCAGTCGGCATGTGGTTTACGACCAAAATTGTACTGAATTCCCAGTGAAAGATTGATCAGGTAACCATCAATACCCCTGGAATTCCTGCTCGACAGGAGATCATAGGTGTAATTCTGGTAAATGTTGGCCAACACAGAACCATCGATGTTAATACTGAAACGCTGTGATAGCCGAATTTGCGGTGTAAAACCTACAATTCCATGGAGGATGTGATTCGGGGAAATTGAACTCCCATCCAGGACCGAATAACCCGCGCCTAAGTGAAAGAGCAAGCCTAAGTGTCTGGTCCATTCTTTAAAGTCCATAATATTTCCCAGGTTGGCAACTCCTTCCAATGAAACACGATAATATTCTGATGAAAAAGCAGGTGTTCCTGCGCGTTCCCTGAAATTATCATATCCGCCGCTAAGGCGCACACCGAATTTAGTATTAATTGCATACCTGAATCCAAGACCAACGTGCCATAAATTGAGCGTTGCAGCGTCATAATTCCCGGTCATGGGGTAGATCGGATTGTTCAACCCGAATTCCGCATCCACAGAGAAATGATTATATGTCGTGTCCTGGCAGTAAGATGTGAAAGTGTAACTTAAAAATAAAATTAAAATCCGTTTCATATTCAGTGTTTTAAGGTTCATTGAAGTTACATTGAATACGCAGACTTTTATTTATACTGTAAATATCATTTCTTACATATTTTACTGGAAATATCTGAATTAGAGATACTTTTACCGGTTTTCTTTCCAACCGCCCCAGTCGTCGTGGTCGCCGCGCGAAATGTTACGGATCATTCCATATCCAAGGATACCCGCCAAAAGGATTCCGATAACACCATAACAGGAGTATCCGAACCAAAAAGGATCGATCCGGTGAACAATGAATAGCGCTGAACCGCTAAGAAGTGCTGCGATCACGAGTGCACTTGCCAGTTGTTTGGAAACGCGATTAAAGGTATGTACCAACGGGTCAATTCCTGAATGGTTCAGATTGACATTGATTTTGCCCGTGTTGATCTTTCGTACGGCATTTTTGAGATCGTTAGGGAACTCTTCCATATAATTGGCAATTTCATACAGCCCGTTCAGGACTTTCATACCTAATTTAAATGGGTTGATTTTTTGTGTTATAGCGGAAAGAAGGTAAGGCCGTGCGAGCTTCAGCATATCTATCTCCGGATCCAGTTTGTGGATCAGGCCCTCGATGGTCACCATAGACCGCGCAAGCAGGAAAAAATGGGCGGGAACCTTCAGATCATAACGCACAATAATGTCTTTCAATTGCAAGAGCACGGTGCTCATTTCGTTTTCGTGTATGCTTTCGATGCTGTAACTGTTTACAAACTCGTTGATTTCATATTCCAATGAGCGCATGTCTTTGATACTGGATACCTCGGACATCCGCATCAAAGTATGGATGATCTTCCTGATGTCTTTGGATTTCACAGAGAGAAAGAGGTGTGCAAGCATTTCAATGTCTCCCGGAAGAATACTTCCCATCATACCAAAGTCGAGAAAACAGATATGTCCGTTGGGAAGCACGAGGATATTTCCCGGATGCGGGTCCGCATGAAAGAAGCCATATTCGAAAACTTGCTTGATGTAAGTTAATGCCAGTTTTTTTGCAACTTCCTTCCGGTCATATTCCTTCGACTCCAGGATGATATTGTCCGTTACTTTGACTCCGGAAATGAATTCCATCGTAAGGACTTTACCCGTTGTGTATTCCCTGTAAACTTTCGGTACGTGTGTAGTGTTATCGTGTGCGTCTTCAAGGATATTTTTTGCAAATCGCTGAATGCTGATGGATTCGTGGATAAAATCGAGCTCTTTCAAAATGCTTTCCTCGAAGTTTTTTACCAGCCCAAGTGGATCAAAGCTTTTCAGGGAAGGAATTCTGCGGTTGAGGATTCCTGCAAGCATGTACATGATCCGGATATCCTCTATAATAGTGGCACGAATTTCAGGCCGTTGTACTTTTATGGCCACCTTTTCACCTGTTTTGAGAGTTGCTCTGTGTACTTGTGCCATTGAAGCGGAAGCAAATGCCTCGGTTTCATACCAGGCAAATAGTTCTTCCATTGTTTTTTTCAACTCGGATTCAATTACCTGGCGCGAGATAGTACCGGCATGCGGGGGCACATTGTCCTGTAACTTTTCCAGTTCAATGATCAAATCGACAGGAAGAAGATCCGAACGGTTGCTCAGTATTTGTCCGAACTTAATAAATGTAGGGCCAAGTTCCTCGCATACCATGCGCATTTTTTCGTACTTGGTATATTTTTGCGCATTCCTTTTCGTAGCGCGTGGAATCAGTTTCCTAACAAGAGGAAACCTCCTGGTCTCGATCAGATAGGAGACAACATCCTCGTAGCCGTAACGCACAAAAATCCGAAGAATGCGGTTGAATCGAACGAACGACCGATAGCGCTGCCGAATAGAATCAAATAGGGCCATTCGTTTCGTCCTTGTTCTGCAACTGATGGATCTTTGCTTCAGCCAGTGCCAGATTTTTATTCAGTTCTTCCAGCTTATTTTCCAAATCTTTCAATTGCTCCGTATGAGCAATATTCGCTTTTTCATAGAATACCTTGATCATTTCACCGATCTTTGATTCCAGTTCTTCCCTGGCTTCCTTTGCTTTCATCAGTAATCTGTCCGTAAACGGAACTTCATTGCCGTTTTCATCCAAAACGGTTTCAGACATAAACTCATTGATTTTGTCCTTCCCTTCTTCGGATAGTTTTTTCAGCTTTTCCAGGAGATGGGTTTCTTTTGAGATAGCGTACAGATTTGCTGACAAAGCTGCAAGCTCTATAAATGTTTTTGCTTTCATTCAGCTAATTTCCGAATATTCATGGAGGAAAGAATTGATTAAGATCATTTCCGGATATGATTTTTGCCACATGGAATCAATATAGAACCCGGTAAATTTGCAGCATGTATAAGAATGCAGTATCTTAACAGTAATCAAGGGATTACTTAAAAAAAAACAGAACCATGGATTTCAAATTACCCGTATCAAAGATTATGACGACACCGGTTGAATGTGTAAGTAAACAGGAAAAAATACTGGCTGTCAAACACATATATGAAAAACAAAATTTTCACCAGCATATTCCGGTGACAGATAACGATATCCTGGTTGGAATGGTGAGTC
>CBFGPJ010000038.1:0-11638 GCA_965650615.1 uncultured Fluviicola sp.
CAAACTCTTTTGTATACGTCCTGATACCTTATCGGAATAGCTAAAGGTAGCAACCAGTAAGTGCAGTAACTGGGGAGGATGCAAATGCAGGCGATTCTTAAATAAGTTAACTAAATGGTTTACAATCAGCAGATAATAAGCCTGGTTTCACCTCAAGCAATTTAGTAAAATTATTAACAACCAAAAACCTTAATAAGAAATCAAAATCTCCGTCGTGTCAAAAGGCACTGTATTCACACTCAATGTCCCGTTGTCTGTCGTACCTTGAACATCATAATAAATCTGGTATTGTGTATTCCCATTATTGATGCAGTAAACACTTTGGTCAATTACATTGGTCAGCTGCATTTCACCGGTCGGACAACACTCAGCGCACCCGTTTTTTCCAATCTGTTTATAATATTTAATTGTTTTGGTCCCGTCACTCACAAAATGAAGCCGTACCCAGGATTTTGCATACAGGTTATAACTGAATACATTGTCATCATCCAGGGACAAATTATCCAATGTAGTCGTAGTTCCATCACTGAAGTAATTGTTCTTATCAACTGATATAATAACACTCTGGAGTTTTTCACGCTCCAATTCATAGGAATAGTTACCGCTTGCGTCTGTTGTTAAAGATACTTTTTGGACCGGAGTAGTATTTGAAGTAGTGGTAACATAAATGGTAACCTTAGCTCCGGATAACGGAACATTGAACGATGAATCGGAAATAGTTCCTTTAATCACATACTTTAAATTCTTCTTCTTACAAGAAAAAGTAAGAACCATTAACAGTGCTCCGAAATACAGGGCCAGACTTTTCATAATATTAAATTTTAACAAAAACAGCTTGTGTTAATTAAAATAACAACATCTTTTTACCTAAGCAGATTGTTAACAACCTTTTTATTGAGAATTTCAGTAATTGCTTTTTTAGTCGGTTACAGGCCCTGAAACACTGATGGATATAGACTTTTTCAAGGTTATTAACTAAAAACGTTGAATAAAAAAATATTCACTTTTTTTAACAATAGTGCTGAATCTATGAATAAAGATATTATTTTCGCCGAGTAACTCAAAATTTATAATTATGTCAGAAAATTTAGACGCAACAACATCAGCTCCTCAAGGTAAAGGAATGGCGGTAACAGGATTCGTCCTTGCTTTAGCAGCATTTTTATTAAACAACGTAATGGCAGGTATTGCTATCGTATCTATCGGTTTGGGTGGATCAGGATGGTTGATGTACCTTTGGTTGGTTGTTAACATCGTAAGTGTCGTATTGTGTGTTATGGCAATGGGCAAATTGAAAAAAACTGGTGGTAAAAGAGGTCTTGCTATCGCAGGTATGATCATCGGTATCGTTGGTACAGTTTGGGCGATCATTTTGACTATGGGAATGGCTGCTGCTGCTTCTATGTCAGGAGATCTTTCTAACGAAATGAGAGATGCTTTCAAAGACGGAATGCAAAAAGAGTTGAATGACATGTAATAACATGTGATTCAATTTTTTTGAAACGAATATGTTTAAGTCCCTGTCTCGGTTCAACCGAGACAGGGATTTTTTTTATTTTAGAGAAACTTATTTGAATGGAAAATTGGCGGACAGAAGAAGCGGTTGATAGTCTGGAGGTTCAGTTGAAGAACAGAAGGTCCATTGTACTGACAGTTGTATGTATTCTCACTTGGGTAGGGTGCGGAATTCCATTCATATTGAGTACAATCAGTTTTTTTAGTTCGGATCTTGTTAAAGCATTTGCTGATACCGATAAGTATTCAGGTGCCTGGTACTTCCTGGATTGGTTGGTTTTCCCGGTATTGTGTGCCTTGGGAGCATTTTTCATGTTTCGTCTCAAGCGTTGGGGATTCTGGATCTATTGCGCAGGACAAATTCCACCGATCATTTTTTCAGTTTATATGGTGATCAGTTTAACCAAAAGTTTAGGTTCAGGGGTCTTTTTCGGTTTGTTGTGGAATTGCTTATCCATTGCATTTGTTGTTGTTTATGCAGTGGAGATGAATAAATTGTCCCGGAAACCAATTTCAACTGATTTTTAATTTCTATTTTAGCAGGCTTACTTAATAATTTAATACTATTTTACTTATGGCAGGTCTGGTTATTATCATTGTCTTTCTTTATCTTTTAATCCTTGGAGGAAGTATTACGGCAAGTGTACTTTATGTTAAAAACCTGATGGATTTATTAAAAGAGGTTGATCCGAAACACAGACAGGTTCATCCCGGATTTGTTTGGATGCTTTTTATTCCGTTTTATGGAGCTGTGATTTATCCGTTTATGTTATATCCGCGAATTGCCCGCAGCTTAGAGAATGAATTTGATGCCCGTAACAACCCGCAACCGGGAGATTATGGGAAATCACTGGGAATTGTGCTTCCGATTTTAATTTGCTGTATGATTATCCCTTTCCTGAACATTTTAGCGTTGATCGGGTTTATCGTAATAGGGATTATTTTTTGGGTTAAAATGGCTCAGTATAAAAGAATGCTGAGAACACTTCCAAAAGCAAATGGGGGTGTGAGAATTTCAAGCGCTACTGACTTATTAGATTAACACAATTATGGATACTTTAGATCGAGACATTGAATTGGATTCCGATAAATTAAAAATCAACAATTCAATCAAAGAAAATTTAATTACAGCGGCAAAGTGGGCACGCTTCCTGGCAATTATCGGGTTCGTTTTTACCGGTTTTATGGCAATTGCTTCACTAATTTTGCTCGTTTCATCACTTGCCAGCGGTATCCCTTTACTGATGCTGATGGCTGTCGTGTATATCGGACTAACTATCGTGATGATATTCCCGTCACTCTACCTGATCCGTTTTGCGGGTTCAACTGAAAAAGGACTGAATTCAACTAAGCAGGGTGAATTCGATTACGGGATCCAAAATTTGAAGTCTTTATTTAAGTTCATGGGAATTTATACCATTGTACTGATTGCACTTTATATCGTTTATATTTTCGTCCTGGTCGGGGTTGGAGTGGATCGGATGTTTTAGCGAACGAAATTAATTTGAATAGAAAGAGTCTTTGTGTTTTGCAGAGACTCTTTTTTGTTTTATCTCCTCTGAAATGAGATCGTTTTTTCCGCTGGAATGTTATCTTTGTTTTGCTAAAAATTGAATATGTCTGACGATAAGAAAATCATATTTTCCATGGTCGGAGTTTCCAAAGTAACTCCACAAGGAAAACAAATTATTAAAAACATTTACCTGTCATTTTTCTATGGTGCAAAAATCGGGATCATTGGTTTGAATGGTTCCGGAAAATCTACTGTAATGAAGATTATTGCCGGATTGGATAAATCCTACCAGGGTGATGTGGTCTTCTCACCGGGTTATACCGTTGGATATTTGCCACAGGAACCGGAATTGGATTTGAAAAAGACAGTGAAGGAAGTGGTGATGGAAGGAGTTCAGGATATTGTAGATGTTCTGAAAGAATACGAAGAGATCAATGCTGCTTTCATGGATGAGGAAGTCTTGAATGATCCTGATAAAATGGATAAATTGATCGCACGTCAGGGAGTAGTACAGGATAAGATTGATGCAGTTGATGCCTGGGAACTGGACAATAAATTGGAACGCGCAATGGATGCTTTGCGTTGTCCGCCGGATGATCAATTGATCGAAACACTTTCCGGAGGAGAGAAACGTCGCGTTGCTTTATGCCGTTTATTATTGCAAAATCCGGATATTTTATTGCTGGATGAGCCTACTAACCACTTGGATGCGGAATCGATCGACTGGTTGGAGCAACACTTACAACAATATAAAGGAACGGTGATTGCGGTAACGCACGACCGTTACTTCCTGGATAACGTAGCTGGATGGATCCTGGAATTGGATCGCGGAGAAGGAATTCCATGGAAAGGAAATTACTCTTCCTGGTTGGAGCAAAAAGGAAATCGCCTGAAGGAAGAGGAAAAGACAGAATCTAAACGTCAGAAAATGCTTGCACGCGAGCTGGAGTGGGTGCGTATGAATCCGAAAGGACGTCATGCGAAGAACAAAGCTCGTATCCAGAATTACGATAAAATGATGTCCGAAGAAATGAAGGACAAGGAAGTGAAACTGGAAATTCCGATTCCGAACGGTCCTCGTTTGGGGAACAATGTGATTGATGCGGAGCATGTAATGAAAGCTTTCGGAGATAAATTGTTGTATGACGATTTAAATTTCAAATTACCGCCTGCAGGGATTGTTGGTATCATCGGACCGAATGGTGCCGGTAAAACAACGATCTTCAAAATGATCATGAATGAATTGCAACCCGATAAAGGGCAGTTTAAAGTTGGAGAAACAGTGAAAATCGGGTATGTCGACCAGACACATAAAGACATTTCCCCGGAAAAAACGGTTTTCGAAGTGATCGGTGGAGGAAATGAATTCATTGAAATCGGAAATCAAAAGTTCAATGCGCGCGCTTATCTGTCGAAATTCAATTTTGCAGGTTCCGATCAAAGTAAAAAAGTAGGAGTACTTTCCGGTGGTGAACGAAATCGTTTGCACCTGGCGATGACTTTGATGACAGAAGCAAATGTATTGTTGCTTGATGAGCCTACGAATGACATCGATGTGAATACCTTACGTGCTCTGGAGGAAGGAATTGAAAGCTTTGCCGGTTGTGCGGTAGTTATTTCCCACGACCGTTGGTTCCTGGATCGTATTTGTACGCATATTTTAGCATTCGAGGGAGATTCTCAGGTTGTATGGTTTGAGGGATCTTATTCGGAATACGAAGAAAATAAGCGCAAACGCCTGGGAGATGCCGCGCCGAAGCGAATTAAATATAGAAAATTAGTATAATCAAGAGGATTTTGATTTCCTCCCTTGAGGGAGGATTAAGGAGGGTGACTTGTGAGATCAATAACCATCCCCCTCGATCCCCCTTCAAAGGGGGAAGTATTCGAATCTTTCTTTAATTATCAAAAAGATGGATCCTCTGCACGGAATAACATTAGAGCGTATGGTGACCGAATTGGTGGAAGAATTTGGTTTCGAGCGATTGGGGAAACTCATCCCGATCAATTGTTTTATCAATGAACCCAGTGTGAAGTCCAGCTTGAAGTTTTTGCGTAAAACTCCATGGGCTCGTGCGAAAGTGGAGGAATTATACATCAACAGGATAGTGAATATTCGTAACAGTTAATAGCCAAATAGGCAATAGTGATTAGTTTGGTTCTCTACTATTGGCTGATGGCAATTGCCTAATAACTAAAAATATGGAAGTAAGAGACTTAGAACCGAAAGCATTGTGGAATCATTTTGCTGATTTGAATGCAGTGCCGCGACCTTCGAAAAAAGAAGAACGCGTAATCGAATTCATGATGAATTTTGGGAAATCGTTAGGATTTGAAACGATTCAGGATCATATAGGAAATGTCATCATTAAGAAACCGGCAACTCCGGGGATGGAAGGAAGACAAACCATTGTGATGCAATCGCATTTGGATATGGTTCACCAGAAGAATTCCGATACCATCTTTGATTTTGATTCACAGGGAATTGAAATGTTGGTGGATGGTGATTGGGTAAAGGCAAATGGAACAACACTTGGTGCTGATAACGGGATCGGAGTTGCTGCAATTATGGCTGTTTTGAAATCAACGGATATTGCCCATCCTGCAATTGAAGCACTTTTCACAATTGATGAAGAAACCGGAATGACCGGAGCTTTGCAAGTAGATGCGTCCAACATTTCAGGAACAATCCTGTTGAACCTGGATACCGAAGACGATGATGAATTATCGATCGGATGTGCCGGCGGAATTGATACCAATACCAAAGCTGCAATCAGCTACGAGGATTTGCCGGGTAATTATGTTTGCTTTGAGATCAAATTGCGTGGATTGTTGGGCGGACATTCCGGAATGGATATTCACCTGGGAAGAGGGAATGCAAATAAATGGATGAACCGATTACTGAAACACGTAAAATCTGCCGTGGATTTGAAGTTGTGTACCTTGGACGGGGGAAGTTTACGAAATGCCATTCCACGCGAAAGTACAGCAGTTGTTGCCGTTTCTGAAGATGAAAAAACGAAATTCCACGAAGCTGCAGATCAAATCATTGCACAAATCAAGGCGGAATATTATACCATTGAAAAAGATGCAAACTGGACTGTTTCTGAAAGTGGAAGTTTAAACAGAGTGGTTAAATATTCTGATTTCGAACGAATTATGAATTCTATTTATGCAGTTCACAACGGAGTTTACCGAATGAGTCCGGCAATTGACGGTTTGGTGGAAGCTTCTTCGAGTTTGGCAAAAGTAACCGTTGGAGAAGATTTGTTTACAACTCAGTCTTTGCAGCGCAGCTCCGTTGAATCATCGAAAGCGGATGTGGCAAACACCATTCGTGCAGCATTTGAAAGTGTAGGAGTGGAGGTTGTTCAGGGTGGAGAATATCCGGGCTGGGAACCGAATGCAGATTCTGCAATTTTGAAGGTGATGGCGGATTTGTACCGGGAAAAATTCAATGCTGAACCGAATATCAAAGCATGTCATGCCGGCTTGGAGTGTGGAATTTTAGGAAAACACTTTCCGGGAATGGATATGATCTCTTTCGGACCGAATATCCGTGGAGCACACTCTCCGGATGAATGTGTACAGATCTCATCAGTACAGAAGTTCTGGGATTATTTGTTGGAGGTTTTGAAGCGTATTCCGGCTTAATAGTTTGATGCGGCTTTTTTTAATTGGAAGGATTAGCGGAATGACCGCGTCTGAGTTCTTGTTTTATTATTCAATTCCGTTTATTGTTGTTGCTATAGCGCTATTTTTTGCTGTGAGAAAGCATAAAAGGCGTGATTCTATGAATTATGCGGATGACTTCATCAGTGCTTCTGTGGTACTTGGAAGTTTGCTTATTTTCAGGGAGGATGAGCGTTCCGCGAGTCAAAAACTGCATTGGATGAATGCTTATTTGAGAAAACGCTTCTCAAATGCGGACTTCAATGTGGTGCAGATTTACCAGGATGTTGTGCAGATGGGAGTGAATCTTGCTGAATATACCAACTTGGCAAATGAACGGCTTTCCACCCGTCAAAGGATTCATTTAATGGAGTTTCTCGTTCGACTTGGAAATACAAACGGTGATATAAATCCTCGCGAATCAGAATTCATCTTTTACCTTTTGATGCGATTCAGGCTGAGTTTGAATGATTTGGATCAAGCTGTTCAAGATATTTTGATTCCTAAGAAGAGTGATGCTTCTTTAGTTTTTGTGAGGAATCAGTCACATTATTTCCAGATACTAGGTATTGATGAAAACTCTGATTTATCTGAAATAAAGAGTGCATACCGTAAATTAGTTAAAATCTATCATCCAGATAATAACCAAAATCTGAATGAAACAGAAAAGAAAGAGCATGTTGCAAAGTTTTTAGAGATTCAACAGGCGTATGAAATTCTGATTACTCAATAAGATTTTCATTTCACTAAGTTTTTAGGATCAGACAGGTTAAAAATCAAGAATTTGCTGTTTATTTGTGTTGAGATCTGAACAATGGACAAACTGAACACTAACTGGTTGGAGTTTCATGAAAAAATGAAATACCGGCTTGTATTGCATTTATTGTACTTTTTTGCCGGTTTGATGTCCATTGTAACGGTCGTCAATCTGTCAAACGAGCATTTCAGTGCAACCCCTAATTTCTTTGCGGTAGGAATGTGCGTTGTCGGACTGATTGTTATTCACGTCACGAAAAATTATAAACTCGTTGGTGCTATTTGTTCCATTTTGACTTTTTGCATCGTTTCAGGGGCTTTTCTTTGGTTACATGCAACACATTACCTCACACCGATGTGGATGATCGTCAATATTATGTTTACATTCTTTGTATTGGGGAAGAAGTGGGGAATTTCGATTTTAGTTGCTCATTTCCTGGTGTTGTTTTACTACCTGGTTTATTTACATGAAAAGAACATTGTCTCGGTTGAATATTTTTCAGGGAATGACATAACAACCTTTATCCTGGAGTATTCCATTGTTGGCTTTGCAATAGGATACATTTTAAACCTGTATATTTTAACGACTAATTATTCCCGGATTGAGTTGATGGAGAATAATCAAAAACTTTCCACTCAGTATAAAGTGATTTCCAAACAGAATTCTGAAATGGAGGTGATGTTGCGTGAGATTCATCACCGGGTGAAGAACAACTTACAGATTATAACGAGCTTGCTTCGTTTGCAGGCAAACAATCTGGATGAAGAACATGGTAGCGGCTCTTACCAGGAAGCAATTGATCGCGTGACGGCAATGGCGATTATTCATGAGAAAATGTACCAATCGGGCTCGTTATCCAAATTTGACATGGAGAAATACCTGAAATCCCTGGTTGACAGCCTGGTATTGAACTATTCGATTTCTAAAAGGCCTGAATTTATTATTACTGTGGAGGTGGAAGACATGAAATCAAAGAGTATTGTTCCGCTTGCACTTTTAATCAATGAATTATTGCTGAACTCCCTGAAACACGCTTTCCAGGAACAGGTTTTTCCGAAAATTTCGATTAGTTTGAGTGAAAATGAAGCGAATAAATCCAATCGTTTCCTGCTTGTTTACACGGATAATGGTTCCTGGGCGGAAGGTTCCGTTGCTTCCTTCGGAACAGAGATTATTCAGGCAATGTCGGAACAATTGGAAGGTGATTTTACCCTGGAGACCACCGGTTCAGGAACGAAATATGTCTTTGATCTGGCCAATTTGAGCTAAATTTACAGCATGAATGAATACCAATTAGTGTGGCTGACCAAAGCTAAATACCATCAAACACCTAAATAAATCAAGACAACATGAATTTTTTCTTAGTGCTCGAAATTTCGTCTGCCCAAGCACAAAAACTAGCGGAAGAAGAATACTACAGGCAAAAAATGATCGAGACGATCGTTGGTTTGTCAATCACTGCAATCATAGTGGCTGCTCCAACGTATTGGCTGATCCGTTATGTCATTTCCAAACTGCGAAAGGAGTTTCGGTTTAAGACAAAGTTCAACCCGTATAATCATATTGATGCGCTGGTTTTGCTGAGTATGAATGTATTGCGGACGAATCCGGATTGTTTTAAGGAAAAGTGTATTTACCTGAAGGAATACATCATTTACCTGTATCCGGAAAATAATAGTTCCTTCAATGAATCGCTCAAAATGGCTTATAGCGATGTCTATCGTTCTGAGTCCATTGTGCGGTGGCTCAACCGTTTTCAGCAAGAGGACCAAAGGAAAGACGTGGTTCGTTTCCTGATTCACATGGCGACTCAGGACGGAGTGGTGGGTTCCCATGAAAAAGTAGAATTGATACGGATTATCGACGCTTTTGCTTTGGTGCATCGGGAATGGTTGGTTTTGATGGAGGATATTAACGAGACCTACACAAGAAGGAATGAACGCAGGAGTAAAACAAACGATTCCGGAAGTTATTATCAGGAGAGTTTGGTGGAAAAGTCCCTGGTTTATTTTGAAATGCAAAAAGATGGATTGGATGAAGATAAACTTCGTTTAAAATACCGCGGATTGGTGAAAAAGTACCATCCTGATCGCCACCCGGATGCGTCTCCTGAAGAACGTAAGGAGTTGGAGGTAAAATTCCAGGAATTGCAATTGCATTATGAAGAGTTGCTTAAATTGTGTAATTGATTTCGACCCCAAATATGTTTTTGATCTGGCTAATTTGAGTTAAATTCACCGAATGGACGAGCATCAATTAGTGTCGTTGGCCAAAGCTAAAATGCCATTTGGCAAATACAAAGACCGGTATTTAATCCATTTGCCTGAAAATTACCTTGTTTGGTTTAAACAAAATGGCTTTCCTGCAGGAAAATTGGGGCAGCAATTGGAATTGATCTATGAGATCAAATTGAATGGTCTGGAACACCTGATTTATCCTTTAATGCCTAAATAAATGCAGGTAATACTACATGTGAATAGCTTTTTGTTGCGTTTTGGCGGTGTTGCAAGAATGTCGCCGGAAGAGCGTTTCTGGACCGCAATTATTGTTGCTCTTATGTTCGGAGGGGCCTTTGCTTACCTGATGTACATTAAAGTAATGACTCGGGGAGAGGCGGATTGGGACGAGGGAATTATTCCGAAAAGCTACAAACCGACCGAAGAAAATATGTTCGAATTGTTTATTGCTGCTTCTGCTGCAATTGTTCGCAGGGATTTGGATAATCATTACATGAAATTCGCCTATATAGATCGGTATTTAATGAAGCATTTCCCGGCTATTTACTATCAGGCTATTGATTCGTATCAGTATTCATTAAACCATGTGGTGAAGATTGATTCCCTGGCTTCCTGGTCCAATAAGCACTTGTCAAAAGAATGGAAACTTAAACTGATTAATTTTTTAGCGGGTGTTGCTGCATATGATGGTGGAATTAATACCGATGAACAGCGTCATTTGTTGATCCTGATGTCTAAGTTGAATTTGGATATTATGGACTTTGAGCCTGTTTACAGGGAAAAACTGACTCGGGAGAACGAGCGGAATTACTGTCACGAAACCAATTATTCCCGACTGGATTTCTTTTATGAAGTGTTGGGATTGGATAAAACTGCATCACTGGAAGAGGTGAAATCTACTTATAGAAGATTGGTTAAATTAACCCATCCGGATCGTTTTATGCATGAATCCCCGGAAATTCAAAAGCAAATGAGTGAAAAATTCCGTGAAATTCAGACAGCTTATGAAACCATTGTAAATTCATGATATGATTATTCTTGGGATTGTATTCGGAGTGGTTTTTATGATCGTGATTTTGGTGTTGATTAAACGCCAGGTCAAGGACTCGAATGAACGAAAAATAAGCACTGAATTAATCCTGAAGCGAAGTTTTCAACCTCCATCCGGTAAAAAGACGGAGAAAATGATTTTCCAGATCTATCTTTTACTGGCGGCTTGGATGATGCGTAAAAATGCAGTTAAATCATTTGAAAAACAATCATTTATAGTTGTTTATATAAATCAAAAATTTAATATTGATTCCTTGATTATTGCAAATGAACTGGAGTTGGTTGAGGAAACGTCGATCCATGTGCGAAGTGTCGCTAATTGGGTGGTTCAAAAGATGCATGAGGCTCAGGAGCGTGCGGATTTGATTGATTTCCTGATTGATTTGGTATTCGTGGATGAAGATATGATTGATCGTGAATTCACAGCTCTGGTTCGTTTGGGGGAATTAATAGGTGTTCAGTCGAAGTATATCGAGAAACGGGTGATTGAACACCGTAAACGGATTTTTGGTTCTTCTGCAGGCAATGAGCGTTTGCATACGATTGCAAATGTGAGAACGCGCAGAAGTATGGCTTTGGCGATTTTGGATTTGGGTCCGTCGGCAACCGAAGAAGAGATTAAGAAGAGTTACCGCAGACTAGCAAAGAGATACCATCCGGATAGTAATCTGGATATGGATGAATCGGAAAGGGAAGAGCGTTCACAACGATTTTTGGAGATCCAGGATGCTTATGAAGAGTTAATTTCAAATTAATTCTGAAAAATCTTTACAAATGTGCTTTTAATTGTAAATAATTGTTTTTTAATGATTTATTTATTGTTATGAGAACTGCTTGTTAAATCAATTTCAATTTTTTTTCATTTTTTTTGATTGGATTTGTAACCTAATATAC
>CBFGPJ010000039.1:0-11597 GCA_965650615.1 uncultured Fluviicola sp.
AACAACAACGAAGCATCGTCCACATGGATTTAGACACCTTTTTTGTCTCCTGTGAACGTTTGGAAGACAGCCGCCTGAATGGAAAGCCGATTTTAATTGGCGGAGCATCTGACCGTGGAGTAGTAGCCAGTTGTAGTTACGAGGCCCGGAAATTTGGAATACACTCTGCAATGCCTATGAAAATGGCAAAAGAACGCTGCCCGGAAGCAATTGTAATTAGCGGGAATTCGGCCAATTATACGAAGTATTCGCGCATGGTCACCGATATTATCCAGGATGCGGTGCCAGTGGTAGAAAAATCGTCAATCGATGAATTCTACATGGACCTTTCAGGAATGGACCGTTTTTTCGGATGCTATAAATATGCGGGTGAATTGCGCCGAAAGATTATGAAAGAAACCGGTTTGCCTATTTCTTTCGGGATGTCTGTCAATAAAACGGTCTCCAAGATTGCAACAGGAGAAGCCAAACCGAATAACCAGATGAATGTCATTGACGGTGAAGAGAAATTATTCTTAAATCCCTTGTCGGTGCAGAAAATCCCAATGGTGGGGCTCAAAACCTATCAATTGCTTTGCAATCTGGGAGTAAAGCGCATTGGGACCATTCAACAAATGCCGGTCGAAATGCTGGAAAGTGTACTCGGACAGAATGGAATTGCCATTTGGAAAAAGGCGCAGGGAATTGATAATAGTCCGGTGATCCAATACAGCGAACGGAAATCGATTTCAAGTGAACGAACTTTCGAGAAAGACACGATCGACGTGGTGCGATTGAAAGCAATCGTTTTTGCCCTGGCTGAAAACCTGGTATTCCAGTTACGAAAAGGAAAAAAGGTGTGTGCCTGCATTACCGTGAAAATCCGTTATTCCGATTTTCAAACTAAAACCTTGCAGCAGCGAATTCCTTATTCTGCAGCTGATCATGAGATCATCCCGATTGTGATGAATCTCTTTGAAAGATTACATAACCGGAGACTTCTTGTACGCCTGGTTGGGGTGCGTATGAGTGAGTTGGTCCACGGAAATTACCAGATGCGTTTGTTTGATGAAGGGTCCCGTCTGGCCACGTTGTACCATTCGATGGATGATATTCGCGAACGCTTCGGTGAACGTGCAATCCAGCGGGCGATCGGAATGCATGTGAAGCGTATCGGACATTTTAATCCTTTTCGGGGAGAAACCCCAGTGATAGTTGCAAACCGGATTGTCTAACATTTTTACGAAAGGGAGAAATGGGAGCGGAATTATCGAATATCCGAAGCAAATATGGTTTGTGCTATGCGGGAATTGATTGTAAACCTTTTAACTAAAAGGTTTACAAAGCTGAACTTAAATGAGAAAAAGAGAAAATAAACAAATGCAAACCCAACCACCTCAAGAAAGCGCATAGCGCTTGAAGACGAAGGTAACTTCTGTAGAAGTTAAACCTGAGGTAAATCACCTTTCGTCGCCCTCTGTTCGCTAACAACTACCCAACCACCACAAGCCTAATACCTAACCACAGAACAGGGGGAAACGATTGGAACCAGGTTCCTGGATGTCACGCTGCCGGATCAATGCTTACGCCGAAGCTCTTGCCTTTGTGAAGCCACTTCGGCAAAACAAGGTCAGCATAAGCGCAGAGAGAGGTATAAGTACCGTGACATCAGGAATTTGGTTGTGTTTGGTTGCATATTCGCGATATTGCGAACAACCCTTTGTTTTAAAGGGATTCAGAGTTTTTTTTGTCAAATTGGTTAAATAGGAAATATGCTAAACGTTCATTCTTGTTACAGCTTAAAATACGGAATGGCAGATCCGGAGGAACTTGTGCATTGGGGCGCAAATTCCGGGTATGAACGCATCGCACTAACAGATATCAATAACACTTCTGCAGTCTTGAATTTTGTTCGATACAGCCAGGAAAACGGACGTATTCCCGTTGTTGGGGTAGATTTCCGGAATGGAATTTCATGCTGCTATGTAGTCATAGCTAAGAACAATGAAGGCTTTCTGGAAATAAATCAATTCCTGAGTAAGCATACACATGAAGAGACCGCTTTTCCGGCGAAAGCCCCGCGCTTTCAACATTGCCTGGTGATCTATCCCTGGGGAAAAGAACCTGAAATGCTTGAAGCGCATGAGTTTATCGGTGTAGCGGCGCATCAGCTGAATCGCTTTCGACTGAATCGGGAAAAAGATTGTGACAAATACCTGGCGTTTTCCAGTATGACTTTTCGCTCCAGGCGCGATTTCAATACCCATCGATTACTTCGTGCAATTGACCAAAATGTATTGCTTTCAAAGTTATCCCCGGAAGAACAAAGCAGGGAAGATGCTGTGTTCCTTGAAAGGGAATCGCTGTTACATAAATATGAAGAATTTGGAGAATTGGTACTTCGTTCGGAGGAATTATTGAAAACCTGTTCCATTGAATTTGAATTCGCACCCCGGGCTACTTCCCAGAATTTGGCACTTTACACGGATTCCAGGGAGAATGACCTGACATTGGTCCGCTCGCTTTGTGAAGAAGGGTTGAAGCACCGCTACGATGTTGTCACAGCTGAGATCCAGGAACGGATAGAAAAGGAAATCAAAGTCATAGCCGAAAAAAACTACATCACCTACTTTTTGATCGCATGGGATATCATTTCATATGCAAAATCCAAAGGATATTACTATGTGGGAAGAGGAAGCGGCGCAAACAGTTTGGTTGCTTATTTGTTGGGAATTACAGATGTTGATCCGCTTGAACTGGACCTGTACTTTGAGCGTTTCATTAATCTGTACCGACAGAATCCGCCTGATTTTGATATTGATTTTTCCTGGCGCGACCGGGACGATGTGATCCGATACATGTTTGACCGCTTTGAGAATACGGCATTGATCTGTACCTATAATACGTTCCAATACAAAGCAACTGTCCGGGAACTGGGAAAAGTATTCGGTTTGCCCAAAACGGATATCGATGTGTTGTCAGGTGATAAAAACACAGGATATAAACCGGATCCGATCCAGGAGTTGGTTTTGAAATACAGTAAACTGATTTCAGGACTTCCTTCGCACTTAAGTGTACATGCAGGAGGAATGATTATCAGTGAAAAGCCGATCAACTACTTTACGGCTACTTTTTTGACTTCAAAAGGATACAAAACTACCCAGTTTTCCATGATTGAATCAGAAGATGTGGGCTTGTATAAATTCGATATCCTTTCACAAAGAGGATTGGGGAAAATTAAGGATGCGCTGGATGTTATTGCATACAATCAGCCGGCTTGTCCTCCTCATGATATCCACGATGTGCGCCGGTTTATTACGGATGATAAGATCAATAAATTATTGCGTGAAGCAACAGCGATCGGGTGCTTTTATGTCGAATCTCCCGGTATGCGGATGCTGATGATCAAGTTGCGGACCAATACTTACCTGGAATTGGTCGCTGCAAGTTCCATTATCCGTCCCGGAGTTGCTTCTTCGGGAATGATGCGGGAATATATTCTAAGACATCGGAACCCGGAACGGATTAAGGAAGCACATCCTGTTTTGCTGGATATTATGCCCGATACGTATGGCGTGATGGTTTACCAGGAAGATGTAATCAAAGTAGCCAATCAATTTGGTGGATTGGACCTGGCAGAATCGGATGTTTTGAGAAGAGGAATGTCAGGGAAATTCCGGTCCCGTGACGAGTTTTTGCTGGTGCAGGGAAAGTTCTTTGAGAATTCGAGGGCCCGCGGACATTCTGAAAAGGATATCCGGGAAATCTGGCGACAGATAGAAAGTTTTGCCGGGTATGCTTTTTCCAAGGGACATTCAGCTTCATATGCTGTGGAAAGTTATCAGTGCTTATACTTGAAAGCATATTATCCTTTGGAATACATGGTTGCAACGATTAACAATTTCGGAGGATTTTACCGCACCGAAGTGTATGTTCTGGAAGCCAGGAAACTGGGCGGAACGATTGAAGCACCTTGTATCAATCGCAGCAGGGGAGAGACAATTATCCGCGGGACGGTGATTTACCTGGGATTTCAGCATATTGCCGGAATTGAACTGAAACACCTTCAGCGCTTGATCCGGGAACGCGAATTGCGAGGTGAGTTTACTGGGTTTACGGACCTGTTACAGCGTATTTCGCTTCCTTTGGAACAACTGCTTTTGTTGATTCGTGTCGGAGCATTGCGGTCGTTCGGAATTCCAAAGAAAGAGTTGATGTGGAATGCACATTTGAATTTTCACAAAGTATTGGTGAAATCAGAAACTCAGCCGGAATTGTTCCTGCAGGAACGCCGGGAATTTGTGTTTCCGGAATTGAGTGAAACAGATTTTGAAGAAGCTTTTGAGCACATGGAGTTGCTGGATTTCCCTTTGTGTAATCCTTTTGAGATGCTGGAAGAAAAACCGGAGAATGAGGTGTTGTCCGGGAATCTTGCAAATCATGTAAATCGCAAAGTATGCGTCTACGGATATTTAATTACGGTGAAAAAGATCGTTAGTTCTAAAAACCAGATTGTGCATTTCGGGACTTTGTTCGATGTGGAAGGAGGATGGTTGGATACAGTTCATTTTCAAGACATTGCTTTAAAATATCCGTTTCGTGGAAAAGGTATTTATGCCGTTTATGGAAAAGTTGCGGAAGAATTCGGGCATTTCACTATTGAGGTGGAAAGTATGAAAAAAGTTCCTTACCGGGCGGATGTCCGGTATACAGATTGACAAAATAACACAATTGTATTATATTTGAGTTTAAAAAAAACGGATGCAAATAAGTTTTGACAACACGGATAAATAAAAAAAAATGTATTTTCGCACATCAAAACTACGCTACACATCTAATCAAAAAAGTTACATGAAATTGTTTGGTTTTTTCAAGTACAAAAAAGCTCAAATTAAAGAGGAAGAACCCCTAATGAAACTGGAGCCCGGTGATGACGTCTTTGACAAGATCCAGCAGGAATTCATTAGCAAAGCAACAAGCAATGCTGAAAGAATTGTTCGTGCCTTTAATACGAAATACGATGGAGCTTTTGATTATTCGATCAGGAGTTTGAATGTGCTGGATAGTTTAATCGAAGATTTTTCGGATTTCGCGGATCTCTCGGATGAAGAGATCATTGACGATTTTTGCGCACAAGCCGGTTCTTATATCCTGGAAGTCGCCAGACGAAGTTACGGGGGAATTTACTTTTGGGAAGATAATTTAAAGCAGCCGATGCTAAAAACCGGTTTGCCAGAATTTGAAGTGTCTATTTTAACTTTTGAAAAAGTAAAGAATCGTATCATTAATGGTGACGAAGATAATATCCCTTACTTTTTCAAAGGATACTCAGAATGTGTCCGAAAAGCCGAAAAAGGCAAGCAGGTAACTTTTATATGAGAGAATTGAAAAGCCTTTTGTTCATGCGCCTTCACTGAAGCTTGTGCCATAGCTATGCGCCTATGCTGGCCTTGTTTTGCCGAAGTGGCTTCACAAAGGCAAGAGCTCCGGCGTAAGCATAAGCTACTGGCGACAAGCGATTAGCGAAAGCGCTTTTACATTTTCAATTATTAATCGGTTTCTTCTTTCCGTAAAATTTCTTCTTCTTGCGGTTTTTGTTCTTTCCATTGGAAGGACTGCTTGAAACTTTCCATTCCGGTGTAGGTCCGAATGTTTCAGGAAGTGCCACCCGCTGAATTTCCATTTCGATCAGGCGCTCAATCCGGGACAGCTTGGGCATATCTTTTTGATTGATCAACGTATACGCTTCTCCCTTGGTGTTTGCACGTGCTGTTCTTCCGATACGGTGTACATAATCTTCAGCATCTCTCGGAGCATCATAATTGATAACCAAATTGATTTCCTTGATATCGATTCCGCGGCTCATCACATCCGTAGCAACCAAAATCCGTGTGCGTTTGGACCGGAAACCTCTTAAAACTTCCTCCCGTTCTTCCTGTTCCAGGTTGGAGGAAACGCCTTGTGTATTTTTATAGCCGGCTTTTCTAAGGGCATAAACGATTTCATGTACCTTGCTTTTTGCTGAAGTAAATATGATGATACTGTCATAATTCGCACGTTCCTTTAGAATAAAATCAAGTGTAGCATTTTTTTGTTCATCGAAACAAAGAATCACATGTTGTGTTACTCCTGCAGCCGGTTTCGAAATTGAAAGTGCAATTTCTTTCGGATGAATCAGGATCTTTGATGCCAGGTTCTTAATTTTCGTTGGCATGGTAGCACTGAAAAGTAAGGTTTGTCTTTTTTTGGGAAGGTGTGAAATAATGCGCTCAATATCATCGGAAAACCCCATGTCCAGCATTTTATCCGCCTCATCCAGGATCAGGTGTTCCAATTGAGAAAAATCAACATAGCCTTGCATGATATGTGATAACAATTTTCCGGGTGTTGCCACAATAATATCTGTTCCCTCTATCAAAGCACTTTTCTGTTCTTCCCATCGTGCACCGTCTCCACCACCATAAATAGCACTCGATCCCACGGAAACAAAATAGGATAAACCTTGTATTTCCTGTTCTATCTGGATTGCTAATTCGCGTGTCGGAACTAATATTAAGGTATTGATGGAAGCATCTTCTTTTCCGGTAAGTTTATGTAAAATAGGCAGGATAAAAGCGGCTGTCTTACCCGTTCCGGTTTGAGCACATGCCAATAGATCATGATTAGCCAGTACTTCAGGAATGGAAAATTGTTGGATTGGAGTTGCATTTTCGAAGCCCATATGATGGATGGCTTCAAGGACCAAATCATTTAATCCTAATTCATTGAATTTCATAAGGGCAAAGTTAGTTAATCTTATTGACGCAAGCGTGATTTTTGGGTATTACATATTTTCTTAATAAAATGTTAAAAACTGGAAAAAAAGATTTTTCAAGCAACTAAATAGTTACTATATCCGTTTAGTCTTCATAGATTTGCGTTATGAAGAAAAAAAAATCGGGTGTAAAATATTACCTAAGTTTACCGTATATTTATAGATCAACAAATTATACATCTAAATTCATTAATATGAAAACTCTCTCTTTAATTATCTTGTTAGTGAGTTTTACTGCTATTTCCAGAGCTCAGATTGCTTCAGATAACTTAAGTTGGGTTTCTACAACCTCAGTTACTTCTGCAACCAGCCCCTCTTTTAATACTTGTAATGGACCTGTAAACTATACGGTTACCTCCACGCTTGGTTTTAGGAATGTTTCTGCAGCCGGTGACCCTAATTATACAACCGGATTAGTAACTCCGGCAGCTATTTTCGATCCAGCCCTAAGTATTCCTATTACGATTACTTTCTCGCAAGCGGTATGTAATATACGTATTCGATTTACAGATTTGGATGGAGGGCAGAATGAGTACCTGAATGCTATTTCTCCCGCTTATAACGGTTTGACAGATGTAGTTGGTGATTTTTCTGACCCGGGAGGTTCCACACAGGTAAATGCAAATATGGATAATGCCAGAGGTTGGGTTGAATGGGATGGACCAATCACAAGCATCTCATTTAATTACCATCGCCCGGGTCCGGGGTGTGGGCTAATCATTGATTCTATGATTTTTGAATGTTGTTCGACATCTCCATGCAGTCAATATCCACCATTGAATATTGGAAACGATACCCTGCTTTGCCAGGGTGCATCTATTACATATACAGTTCCTGCGGGATACGATACTTATAACTGGAATATTGGCGCAGGGAATCAACAAAGTGTTACGATTACTTCTCCCACAACTTTAATCCTGAACGTGGCAAATTATACACAAAACTTGGTAATAAACGGTGATTTTGAAGCGGGGAACTCAGGCTTTACAACCGGGTATGGGCCAGGAACAGGAGGAAGTTTTGGATTGTTGACCAACCCGGGTACTTACGCAATTACAACGAGTCCTAACCTGGTTCACAATAATTTTGGAGCTTGCAGCGATTTGGGAACTACCGGTCCTGGAAACATGTTGGTTGTAAACGGATCGAACGTACCGAATACAACTGTTTGGTCGCAAACCATCGCAGTTGATCCGAGCACGGATTATTCGTTCTCTGCATGGGTAACCAGTGTGGAAAATATTACCCAATCAAATGTCGCGGTTTTACAGTTCTTTATTGACGGAGTTCAAATCGGGCCGGTATTCAGTCCGACACTTTTGTCCTGTAACTGGCAACAATTTATCCAACCCTGGAACTCCGGAGGAAATACATCTGCAACGATCAGTATTGTTGCCCAGGTTTCCAGTGGGAACAATGACTTCGCAATCGATAACATTACTTTCAATACGGTATGTCCGCAATCGGATACAATCGTTATTTCATATGATCCGAATACGATCGATGCAGGAACAAATATCGCTTTCTGTCAAAATGAACCGCAAACGATTACGGCAACTGCCAATTTTGCAAATCCTGATTTCACTTGGGAAACAAACGAAACGACAGCTACAATCGCTCCAACTGCTTCCGGATGGTATACCGTTACGGCTGTAAGTCCCAGCGCTTCAGGATGTGTTTTGCGGGATTCTGTAAACGTGAACATTACCATGATGCCATGGGATTTCGATACGGTGGCAGCAATTCCTTCTGACTGTGGTATAAATAACGGCGCTGTTTATACGCTGATTTCCGGGAATAACAGCGGGCAACAACCGATCTATACCTGGAGTGGTCCGGGAGCAAATAGTCCGAATCAGATCAATGCGTCCGTATGGCAAAACCTTTCTCCGGGATGGTATTACATTGATGTCGAAATCCAGGGTTGCCACAGAACCGATTCTGCTTTGGTAACTCCGTTAAATCCTCCTGTTGCACAAGTTTCAGCAAACCCGACTTCGGGATACGGTCCTTTGTCAGTTACCTTCACCAATGGAAGTACGAACTCAAACAGTTTTGAATGGTATTTTGGGAATGGGAACAGTACAACGGCAAATGACCTGTCTTCTCAGAATCAGGTATACGATTCAGTTGGAACTTATCTGGTAACATTAGTAGCAATCAACGGAAGTTGTACGGATACGGCATTTGTTTCCGTAACAGTACTTCCTCCTCCGAGTCCGCCGGTTATTCCACCTGTAGTACCTGTGGATTTGAAAACACCAAACATTTTCACTCCGAACGGAGATCATGTAAATGATTTCTTTACGTTTGAGTTGTTGAACATCAAAGAATTGGATGTAACGATTGTAAATCGCTGGGGGAATTTGGTGTATATGTCAAGTGCGGTGCCATTCAGCTGGGATGGAAAGGATTCTGCCGGAAATATGATGGACGAAGGGGTTTACTTCTACAAGTATACGGCGAAAGGAGCACAGGACGAATTGATCGAAGGTCAGGGATTTGTCCAGTTGTTCAAATAGAAAAAATCACAACTCCTAAATATTGGCGGGCCGGATTATTTTTTCTGTGCCCGCCATTCTTTTAATGTCAATTCCTGATCTTCCACTACATCGTAATAGTAGATTGAGTTATCGGGGTAAATGCGGAATTCGAAATAAGTTGCCAGGGCTTCTCCATTGTCTTCTGAAATGGAAATACCGTAATATTCCTGATCATCAGAAGGAGTAGATGAAATGCGACCAACCAAATGGCGTTTTCCTTTAGATTCACGATCTATTTTATCCGACAAGGCCTTTACTTCCGGAAGCTGCCAAATCTGGTTGATCAGCCTATCTTCTGTACTAGTGATCTGAACATGGGTGTCTTTTTTCGGCTTGGGTGTTTCCTCCTTTTGTTCCACTTTCGTACCGTCAACCGTTTCAATTGAATCGACCGGGGCTTCCGGAACTTCTCTTTCTTCGGAATTGTCTCCACATGAAAAAAGAAGCATTGCGGAAAGAATTGCTGCTATTGGTTTGTAATTTTTCATATCACAAGTTAATTATAAATCCGTATATTTAATAGGATTTTAAAAACCTGTTGTATGAAAGTAGTGATCGGTTTATTAGCATGTTTTGTGAGTGTATTCAGTTTCGGACAAGTTGCTTTGGCCATGCCAGAATACAATGTCGTATATCGTGGTTACGACAATAAGTTTGAGATCGGTGCAGGTGTGGATACACGCTTTGTAGTTCTGGAAAGTACACAGGCTGAAGTTTTCAGAGGTGATTCCTGTTTTTATGTCAGACCAACCGGGCCGGAAAAGACAATCACACTGACAATGAAAAATCTGAAGGAAAATAAGGTGCTTAAGACCTATGAATACCGGGTGTTGAATTTACCGACGCCTTCTGTGTATGTGGGAAATGCTTTGGAAGGAACAACCGTTGTTACATTGGATCAGGCCGTGGTGCGTGTGGGGTATGAAGAGAATGCGGTGTTGCAAAGTGCCGGATTTGATGTGATCAGTTATGAAGTAACCTCCGTGTCCATAGCAAATCCGCTTCCATCTATTGCAGGATCTAAAATCACCCCGGAAGTGATCGACGCTTTGACAAAAGCAAAGGCTGCCAATAAAGGACAACCCCTTACATTCAATTTGATTGTGCAGGCAAAGGGAAAAGACGGACTGATCCGAAAAAGAACCGCGGCGTTTATTTATTAGGAATGTTCAAATATTGATTTCGACTACGCTCAGTCGCCTTCATTTGAACTTTTGAATCCAGAAGGTGACTGAGCGTAATCGAAGTAACCTTTTAAGTATTATCAAATTGATTTTGAAGAAATAAAGGTTTCGTTAAAGTTTTAGTAACTTTGGGCCATGATTCCCGCATTTACTCGGTCTACGGCGTTTTTTGGACTCTTTTTTTTGCTTTTTGGCTGTCAGGCAGAAGTCAAAGTTGCTCAAAAAATGAATCCGAACGGATCATCCAATGAGTTTCAATTCCCTCATTTTAATCCGGTCCCGAAATCGTTTATTCCGCATTATTACGACAGTATCAGTCATTTCTATACCGAACGCATTGCACCGGATTTTAATGGGATGTTCCTGGTGGCAAAAAACGGAGAAATCGTTTACGAACGTTACAAAGGATTGGCAAATCACCAATTCAAACAGCGCATAAATAAGCACACACCGTTACATGTGGCGTCTATTTCCAAAGTGGTTACGGCTATTGTAATCTGTAAATTGGCGGACTCAAACCTGGTAGTTCTGGACAAAGACATCCGGTCTTATTTACCTGAAATTATGTACAGCGGGATTACGGTCAGAATGCTGCTGAATCACCGTAGTGGAATTCCATATTACGGTTATTTTCCCTATTCGATCTGGCCTTCTACGAAAACCCTGACGAACCAGAAGATTGTCCAGCTCCTGAATACTTACAAGATGCCCTTGTATTTTCCTCCGAATTCGCAGTTTTCTTATTGCAATACGAATTATGCCCTTTTAGCTTTAATTGCGGAAAGGATTACACATAAGAAGTTTCCGGCTCTTGCAAAAAAGATGGTGTTCGAACCTTTAAAAATGACGGACTCATTCATCAATGACGGATCACAAAATTCAGATTCCCTGGCACGATCGTATGATTCACGGAACCGGTTAGAGCCTTTTACAAATCTGGATGGTATTTATGGGGATAAAAACTTGTACACCACTGCAAGAGATTTGCTAAAGTTGGATAAGGCTACTTATTCGAACGCGTTTTTGAGTGATTCGATCAAGAAAGAAATTTTCCGCGGGTACAGTTATGAACGAAAA
>CBFGPJ010000040.1:0-11496 GCA_965650615.1 uncultured Fluviicola sp.
TAGCTATTAAATTTGTAACGTTTGAAACATTTTTTAAAAATACTATGAGTAAATCTGGAATATTTACGTCCTCATTAGCAAAGAAGTATTGGATGGCACTCACCGGGCTTTTCCTGATCACCTTTCTTATCGGACACTTGCTGGGAAATATGCAGCTAATTACAAAAACAGGAGAGGAAGGAAGGCGTGCTTTCAATGAGTATGCGTACTTCATGGGCCACAATATCTTTATTAAGATCCTGGCTTATTTAACTTACTTCTCTATTTTGGCTCACGCTTGCATCGGGTTGTACCTGGCTGTACAAAACAAAAAAGCACGTCCGCAAAACTATGCTTACAATAAGCCTGGTACAAATTCAAGTACGGCTTCCCGCTATATGGCAATTCTGGGTACACTGATTTTGATATTCATTTGTACACACATGGCAAACTTCTGGTACAAGCAAAAAGTAGCAGAAACAGTTCCATTACATGTTTTGCATAAAGACATTACCGAACAACAACAGGACCCAATGACCGGTCAAACAATGAAGCAGACCATTTCCATTGATTATGTTCTGACAACCAAAGGAGATTATATGCCTTTTTCATATGTTGATCCACAATCCCAACAAAAAATGGAGTTATTGGATGTGAAAGAAGGAACACATCTTTTCGACAAAAAAGCAGAAATCCAGGTTGGTGAAGGATACCGTGACTTGCATACAGTTGTTATGAACTTCTTCGGGCAATCCGAGCAAGGGCAACCTACCAACGAACTGGCTCTTTGGGCGGTTATTCTATACGTGGTTTCCATGTTCGTTCTGATGTTCCACTTGTGGCACGGATTCGGTTCTGCATTCCAGTCATTGGGATTGAATCACCGCAAATACAACGGACTTATCCGCTTCGTAGGCCAGGCATTTGCAATCGTAGTTCCATTATTGTTTGCAATTATTCCAGTTGTTATTTATTTAAGAAGATAATATTCAAAAAAGTACTGTATGTCTATTCTAGATTCAAAAATACCAGAAGGTCACATTTCGAAGAAATGGACCGACTACAAAGACCACTTGCGTTTAGTTGCTCCCAATAACCGTCCAAAGATCGACATCATTGTTGTTGGAACAGGTCTGGCAGGAGCATCAGCGGCTGCATCATTAGGAGAAATGGGATACAACGTGAAAGCATTCTGTTTCCAGGATTCTCCGCGTCGTGCACACTCCATTGCAGCACAAGGTGGTATTAACGCAGCGAAAAATTATCAAAATGACGGTGACTCGATTTACCGTTTATTTTACGATACGATCAAAGGTGGTGACTACCGTGCACGTGAAGCAAACGTTCACCGTTTAGCAGAAGTTTCCGGGAACATCATCGACCAGTGTGTTGCACAAGGTGTTCCGTTTGCACGTGAGTACGGAGGTTTACTGGATAACCGCTCTTTCGGTGGTACACAGGTACAACGTACATTCTACGCTGCAGGACAAACAGGTCAGCAGTTGTTGCTGGGAGCTTACTCAGCACTTTCCCGCCAAATCGGTTTGGGGAATGTTCAGATGTATAATCGTCATGAGATGCTGGACCTGGTAAAAGTGGATGGGAAAGCACGCGGAATTATTGCACGTAACTTAATTACCGGAGAAATTGAGCGTCACTCTGCTCACGCGGTAATCCTATGCACAGGTGGATACGGAAACGTGTACTTCCTTTCAACAAACGCAATGGGATCGAACGTAACAGCAGCATGGAAAGCACACAAGCGTGGGGCTTACTTTGCAAACCCATGTTACGTACAAATTCACCCGACTTGTATCCCGGTTCACGGGACGAACCAATCCAAGTTGACTTTGATGTCTGAATCATTGCGTAACTCAGGTCGTATTTGGGTACCAAAGAAAAAAGAAGATGCGGAAGCAATTCGCGCCGGGCAATTAAAGCCTACACAAATTGCGGAAGAAGATAGAGATTATTACCTGGAGCGCCGCTACCCGGCATTCGGTAACCTGGTTCCACGTGACGTTGCTTCACGCGCTGCAAAAGAACGTTGTGATGCCGGTTTCGGTATCGAAGCAAACGATACGATGGAAGGTGTTTACCTGGATTTCTCTTCCGAGATCAAAGCAAAAGGAAAACAAGCTGCTTATGCTGCGGGTAATCACAATGCAAGTGAAGAGGAGATCATCCAATTAGGTAAAAAATGGGTAGAAGAGAAATATGGAAACCTGTTCCAGATGTATGAAAAAATTACAGATGAGAACCCGTATGAAACTCCAATGAAGATTTATCCGGCAGTTCACTATACCATGGGTGGTGTTTGGGTTGATTACAACTTACAGTCTACTATCCCGGGATGTTTCGTGGCGGGTGAAGCAAACTTCTCCGATCACGGTGCAAACCGCTTGGGAGCTTCTGCATTGATGCAGGGGTTGGCAGACGGATATTTCGTAGTTCCGTATACTGTTTCAGATTATCTTGCCGGAGATATCCGTACAGGAAAAATCTCTACGGATTCACCGGAATTTGAGGAAGCTGAAAATCATGTAAGAGACATGATCTCCAAATTCATGAATAACAACGGAACCAAATCGGTTGATCATTTCCACAAACGTTTGGGACACATCATGTGGAACAAAGTTGGAATGGGCCGTAATGCACAGGGATTAACAGAAGCTATTTCGGAAATTGCCGCTTTGCGTGAAGAGTTCTACAAAGAGGTGTATGTTCCGGGAGATGCAAACGAATTGAACCCGGAATTGGAAAAAGCACTTCGCGTAGCTGACTTTATGGAATTAGGCCAGTTAATGGCGCGTGATGCTTTACAGCGTAACGAATCTTGCGGAGGTCACTTCCGTGAAGAATACCAGGATGCGGAAGGTGAAACACTTCGTGACGACGAAAACTTCAACTTCGTTGGAGCTTGGGAATACAAAGGAATGGATATCAACCAATCCGTATTGCACAAGGAAGTGTTGAATTACGAGTACATTAAAATCGCAGCGAGAAATTACAAGTAATCAGGCATTAGTAAATAGGCAATAGTAATTGGAGATGAGCATAAACTCTTATAAAGATTTACTTATTTGGCAGAAAGGCATAGATCTGGCTGTTGATGTGTATTCTTTAACCAGAGATTTCCCTGAAATGGAAAAGTTTGCTCTTTCAAGCCAAATAAAAAGATCAGCTTCATCTATTTCTGCAAATATTGCAGAAGGATATGGCAGACAATCGACAAAAAGCTATAGCCAATTTATTAAGATTTCCAGAGGATCATTATTTGAACTGGAAACTCATCTGATTCTTGCAGAGCGCTTAGAGTATATTGTTGAAAAAGAATTATACAATAAAATAAAGGACCAAATAATTGAAGAAGGTAAAATGCTAAATTCCTTCATCAAAAAATTGGAGGAGAAATAATAAAAACTTTTGTTAGGACTGGGTTGCTAATGCCTATTGCCTAATAACTAATAACTAGAAAAGTTATGGCATCAAAAACAATCAATATAAACCTGAAGATTTGGCGTCAAAAGAACGCGAATTCGAAAGGAAGTATGGAAACATACAAATTGGACAACGTTTCAACAGACAGTTCTTTCCTGGAAATGCTGGATCAGTTGAATGAGCAATTAGTAAATGAGCGTAAAGAACCGATCGCATTTGACCACGATTGTCGTGAAGGAATCTGTGGAATGTGTTCTTTGTATATCAACGGAGAAGCTCACGGACCGGATCGTGCAGTTACAACTTGCCAATTGCACATGCGTAAGTTCAAGGATGGTGAAACGATTTACGTAGAACCATGGAGAGCAAAAGCGTTCCCGGTAATCAAAGATTTGGTTGTAGACCGTTCATCATTCGATCGCATTCAGCAAGCCGGAGGATTCGTTTCGGTAAATACTTCCGGCCGTACCATGGATGCGAACGCTATTCCAATCGGGAAAGCAGAAGCTGACAAAGCATTTGAAGCTGCTACCTGTATTGGTTGCGGAGCGTGTGTTGCAAGCTGTAAAAATGCATCTGCCATGTTGTTCGTTTCAGCGAAAGTGTCTCAGTTGGCTTTATTGCCGCAAGGACAAGTTGAAGCACAACAGCGTGTTTTAAGTATGGTAAAACAAATGGATGAAGAAGGATTCGGAAACTGTACAAACACAGGTGCATGCGCTGTTGAGTGTCCGAAAGAAATCTCTTTAGAGAACATTGCACGCATGAACCGCGAGTATTTGAAAGCGATGGTTGCTTCAGAGTAACTGAATAAAAGAATGAAATGGTCAGCCACGGCTGAAAAAAATATCCGAACTAAAAAGGCTTCACAAATGTGAAGCCTTTTCTATTCAGAAGAAATGGAGTCAGACATTACATGATCAAGCGATTCGAACTAAATTCCTTATCCCTTCCTGAGAGATCAATTGTGTAATAATGAGTTTATTGAAACAAAAATTTTTTGTTTGTTAATTTTTCTTTACATTTAGTGCATCTTTAATTTACTTATGTTATGAAAAAACTTTTACTTTCCCTTGGGTTAGTGCTGGTTGGTTCGACTGCTATGTCACAAGTGATATTCTCGGTTGAAGCACCTGCATCTATCGCAGGGTTCTACGATTTTAAATCAAATGGAGATGGATCAAGCTGGGGAACGGCTACATTGGCTGGTTTACCGCCGGTAATCGACACAGTTGTAATCCCGAATGACGGGACTCCGGGTGTGAATGCACAAGGAAACCCAGCTTCAGCTACGGGTTGTAATGCATTACCTGCAGGAAGTTTGGCAGGAAAAATTGCGATGGTATATCGCGGAGACGGTGGAAATCCCGCAATTGGTGCGTGTGGTTTCGGTGTGAAAGCACAAATGTGTGCAAATGCAGGTGCTGTTGCGGTAATTATCGTAAACCGTGATGCAACAACAATTGCAATGAACGGGGGTACGGAAGGTGCTGCTGTTACTATTCCTGTTATTATGGTGAACCTGGCTACCGGGCAGTTGATCCGTGATGCAATTGAAAATGGTGACGATGTGGTTGCAATGATCGGTGACAAAACTGGTTATTACGGCGACGATTTAACAGCATTTGATGAGACTTCCGTAAGAGCAGAATTCGGTTCAAAACCACTTGCTTTGGCTCAAAATGCTTCTGAATTCTCTTTGAATCCGGGAACCTGGGTTTATAACTATGGTCAAAACAGCCAAGCAGGCGTTACTTTGAACACAGTTATCAAAAGAAACGGAACTCAGATCTACACTCAAACGTCTGCAGCGGCTACGATTCCTTCCGGAGATTCATTATTCATGACTACTCCTACATACTCAGAGGCTTCTTATACAGCTGGTCAGTATGAAATTATTTACACTGTTGCAATGACAAACGCGGATGAGTTTGCCGGGGATAACGTATCTACTAGTACATTCGCTTTAAGTCCGCAATACTGGTCATTGGCTGGTTTTAACGCTACTGCGGATACGATTAAAGCTGATGGTTTCTACCGCCCTGCTACATTGCCAACAACGCAATTTGAAACTTGTATTGTATTAGAAGATGCAAATGCAGGAAGACTTAAAATGGATGGTGTACTGTATGGAGGTATGACAGTAGGCGCTGCTGATACAGCAACTGTAACTTTAGATGGAGTTGAGGTAACATGGACATTGTATGCATGGAATGACTTAGACCATACAGTTACGACAGGAACATTTGATCTGTTAAGCCAGGTTGCAGAAGGATCTTATATTTACCCGGACCCGGCTGATCCAGTATTGGAACAACCTGTTTTCATGCCGATCACAAGTGCTCCTTACTACCAAATGGTAGACGATCAGTTTTACTTAATGTGTATCAATAACTATACTCCTCAAGTATACATGGCATTCAGTACTTCAGATCATTATGACTATGCAATGAATGGAGATGATATGGTTCGTTTCCCATTGCGTTCGGATGCTGGTACCTGGACTCCTGCTGGATTCAGTGGACTTCCGGTTCCTTCTATCGCTTTGAGAACAGGTACTGACTTGGGTGTTTCTGAAAATGAATTGGTTGATGCTTCTGCATTCCCGGTTCCTGCTAAAGAAACAATCACTGTTAAAGTAAAAGCTGCTGGTGATGCTACATTGAAAATTGTAGACATGGCTGGTCGTGAAGTTTCTGCTCAACAGGTTAAAATTGAGAACGGTCAATTCCAAACTTCTGTTGCAGGTATGAACGCTGGTACTTATGTATTTACATTGGATTACGCAAATGGTACTACAAGCCGCTTCAACGTGGTTGTATCTAAGTAATCAGGTATAAAATATGGAAAACCGATCTCGTTTAACGGGGTCGGTTTTTTTTGTGCTCTATAGTTGTTATGATACACCAAGCTCACAAAGATTTATTGGATTAATCGGAATTAGAACACGAGGCAGACAGCTTCGCTGTCTTTTTAACCACATTGGTACATAATTGAACCTATTATTTACCACTAAGCACACGAGGAACACCAAGAATTTTGTTCATAATAGGAAACTTCGCAAGCTCAGTCACGGAAATTAAACCACATAGGTCATATAGTCGACGGTCTTGCTATTATTTACCTATGTGGTAAAAGATCACTTCAGTCTGGGAAGTATGATCAGAACGGTTGTTCCTGAAGGAGAAGTTGCTTCAATTTCAATGGAACCATGATGTGTCTCCACGATTTGTTTCACCATTGCAAGACCTAATCCTGTGCCGGTAGATTTCGTTGTGAAATACGGTTCAAAGATGGTTTGGATCTGATCTCCCGGGATTCCGGTTCCATTATCCTTCACACGGATAAAAGCATCGTCTTCGCTTGTTTCAAGTGAAATGACAATTTGCGCAGGTGTATTCATGGAAACGGCCTGAATTCCGTTTGAAACCAAATTATTTAATACGCGCAGTAACATTTCCTTATCTCCGGGGATCAAAACCTTCGACTCCGGGCCTATTAGTTCCAAAGTGACAGTTACATTCAAATCACTGTCAAATAATGCAACCACCGCCTTAATCAAGCTTACCAGGTCAATCTCCGAGATAACCGGCTGCGGAAGTTTCGCGAAATTTGAAAATTCATTCGCAATGTGTGTCAGAGCATCAATTTGCTCAATCAGGGAACTCGTTACACGTTCAATTCGCTCTGCGGATTTCGGATCATTCGGATCAAAAACACGTTGCAAATGCTGCACACTCAGTTTCATTGGTGTCAACGGATTCTTAATCTCATGAGCTACTTGCTTGGCCATTTCTCTCCAGGCACTTTCACGCTCCGACTGGGCCAATTTTGCTGCTGCTTCTGCCAGTTCATTCAATTTATGATTATACTCCGCAACCAGGGAGCCAATTTCATCGTGGGCTTTGTAATTGATCTGCGAACTGTTTTTACCCAATTCAAACTGGGAGAAACTTTTTCGCAGCAACATCAACGGGCCTGTTAACCAGGATGAAACCAGGAGGGCAACAAGTATCGACAGAACCAATAAGAGCATAAAGACATTCAGGATCGCTACAAAGAACTGTCTTAACTGTTCTTCAAACACATTTCGCTGGTCAAAATGCAGAATATTCAAATAACCCAGTAATTCATTCTCATGATTCATAACAGGAACGTATCCGGACAAATAGACCAAAGAACCGATATTCTCTTCGTGGATGAACTCGGAGCGCTTGCTGAACTGTAACTCATACAACGCTTTCGGATTCATTTGTTCACTCAGCAGCCCCATGTTGTAGATCTTCGTCCGTGAAGTTCCGGCCAAAATTCCATCCGATTGGTACAAATTGATGTCCGCCAGGAAAACCTTCGACCATCTTCGCAATTGGTAATCCAATTCTTCCTGGTTCTTATCACTGAATTTTTCCGACATAAACCGTTGCCTGGATTGAAGCTCATTAATCATAGATTTGACCTTTTCCCGGATCTGATCCGTAGAATAGTTTCTGTATTGCCCACTCAGCATGGTTGTACTGGCAATACTGAATCCGGCCAATGAAATTACGATCAACCCGATCAGAACCAATTGGATTTTTGTAATCATCGAAATTCCATTGGAAACTTTTACCTGGTTTAGTTGTTTCAACAATAGAATAAGTGCCAGCATGGCCCCAAAGCACACCAATAAAATCGAAGTGGTTGTGAGATAGGATAACCACGACGGAATGGTTTTACTCAGGATAATCGCATCTGTCTTTGATTTCTTGAAGATCAAATGTTCAAAACCATCTTTTTCATACCACTGATGCCCCTGATCACTGTCATCACCAAATATGTTGAGATTTGTCGGATAGCTGTAAGCTCCATAATTCAGCACCAATTGATTACTAAAATACTTGGCTATGGAATAACGTTCCAGGGATTCAAATACAGCAGTTTGCTTTGAGATCAGCAATCTTGGAAAACCAATTTTCTCCGGGATCCGCTTTGATTTCATCGTTCCATAAAATTCCACTTTTACCCCATTCCGTTCAAGAGGAAAATAAAAGACATAATTAAACTGGCTGGTATAATCTTTTACATAATACAAACTGGAATCTATTTCTGAACGGATTCCGTGTCGTTCAATGAGTTCATCCAATTGCTTTTTGTACATCCCATTCAGTCGAATTTCTAAGCTGTCTTCCAGGTAATAATAAAAATCGACATCGTACCGATCCCAATATCCTTTGAAAACCTGGTATTCCATTGCCTCCTTCAATTCAGAAAAACTCGGTTTGGTATCGTGATGAAACAGTCGTTTCAGAAAGGGCTCTGAAATCAATTTTTCCTTTGCATTGGTAAAATCAACTTCTGCGTTGAAATCGCGGTCATCTGCCAGCTGATTTGCAAAGAGTAACCGTTCCTCCCGTTCCTTCTTCTTCGCTTCCATTTCAAGGTTCATCGTAATTCCGAATGAAACAAGAAAAGTTGCCAATAAATAAAACGTAAAATTCCAGGTTTTATTAAAACGGAAACCTACGACCAGTGAAACAATGAAAAGTGCGAACATCCAGATAATCCAGAATCCATGCAAGCGGAAAATCCATTCATTTGCAATAATCACAGAAGTGAACAAGAAAAACAATACACCGGCAAGTTCTGATTTACCTGGATTTAATTGCTTCCATTTATCAATGACCAACTGGTAAAACTGCATCAGGAATAATGAACTGAGGCCGATCAGGAAAATAAATACAATTGAAAAGACATTCAATTTCAAAAGTTCACTCAATTGAATGGGAATAGTAGAATTGACGATGATCAACTTGATAATTTGCGGATAAATCATCATGAAAACCGGAATCAATAACAACAGAAGATAAACCAGGTATCTGTTGTTCACACTCAGGATCAATTTTCCAAGAGCAGGGAGTATCATCAGCAAAGACACAAACCAGACGATCACTTCTCCAAAATTCGGAATCCAATTGTTCAAGGCCATTAAGCCCGGATCGAATAAGGGCGTGTCTTCCATCCACTTAAACCATTCAAAACGCAACGCCAGATACCGCAAAACAAGAATTCCAATTACAACAATTAATCGCACACTATTGGTTTTTAGCGACTTGTTGAGCTTAAAAGAAAGCAATAGGAAAATGAACAGGACATCGGTAAAAATCAAGGTCAGTAAACCATCATTATCCGGTTTTTGGTTTACCTGATCGATCCCGAAAATACCTTCCCCATGCTTATCGTAAATGGTCCGGTTTTTTTCTGTGACCAGGGAAATTGTTCCATGAATGGCCGGAAACGGTTTGAAAAAATAGTCTTTTAACTGGTCATTCGAAATAGGAAAAACGCGTTTTACTCCGAAAGTGACAACAAAAATATCCGGACCTTTTTTGTACAATTGTGAATAATACCACCCGTTTTGTAATTGAATAATTCCATTGGTCGGAAAATGCAAATCCGTAAATCGATTTACAGGACATTTGTTGGTATTCCAGAAAACCAATGAATCACCATGATAAATGTGCACAAAAAGTGTATTCTCCAGGTGATTGTACTTCTTTGAGAAATCACCCTTACTCAGGTTCTTCCAATCTTTTGGAACAAGTTGCAGTTGGTTTTTGGCTTTTGTGATCTGCGTCAGAAAAACACGTTGGAACTTCTGGATATCCTCTACGCCGGATCTTTTTAAATTAAATAATAACCCAATTAACAGCAAAAAGCATGCACTAAGCGCTAATGCATATCCTCTCTTTGTAAAAAACTGAATTATTCTTTTAAGCATAACAATTTGGGAGTCAGCATTTGAATAAGCCTTTCGAACTCCAGATCCGCCTGCTGGTCGTTTTCAAAAACAAAATCTGCCAGGTGCATATATGGTGCCAGGTATTTCTCATAACATGGAACTACATGATTCTTCCATTGGTACATGATTTCTTCGCGCGAGTATCCTCTTGATTCCAGGTCCCGGTACAATCTTCGGTCCAATTGTACGTCCGGGTCCACATCCATAAAAATGGAAAAATCCAATAATTCGTTGACTTCCGAATACTCGAACAAAAACAGGCCTTCCACAATAATGATCGGGGAAGGATCCAAGGTGATCAATACATTTTTGTTAGGTGGAGCATTGAAATGGTATTCCTTCACTTCAATTGATTTACCTTCTTTCAGATCCTTCAGGTCCTTTATTAAACGATCCTTATCCAGGGCAGTTGGCAGATCAAAATTCACATGACCATTCGCATCCAGAAGCTGTTGATCTATGGGTAAATAATAATTATCCATGGAAAAGACAGTAGGGTGAAGCTCACCGTAAAATGCTGCCAATCGTTTTAAAAGAGTTGTTTTCCCGGACCCGCTGCCTCCACAAATTCCAATGATCATTTCTGTATATATTCGAAGATTAAACTGTTTTTTGTTGGAAATTGCTTTGTATCAAAGACCAACCATTTTGTATTCAATTCAACTACAAATTTACTTGGAAATTCCGCAGTAAGCAAACGGCTCGGATTGGAAGTTGCCTGATCAATGCTTCCGGATACGATTCCGGTCCCGGAAGTAAAGCTGTGGAAATGTCCTTCCGACTTAGCAGAATTGACATACCAGCCAATTCCCTCATCCATTCTGAAGCAACCTACTTCCAGATCTTTTTTCACATTGTAATTTGTACAAGCTGATTCGCAAACCTTCACCCACTCTTTCCCATTTTCTTTATTGTCCATTTTGTAAGTAACCAAATTGGCTGCCGTTCCGTTCATTTCGATACCTCCTACAAAATATTCTCCGTTTGCAAATACCAGCGTGCCTTTTTCATTCGGCTCACTTCGTTTTAGAAGCGCACTTCCTCTTCTGCCAAATCCAACACGCGCATGCGGAAGAAAATTCGTTTTTCGCTGCTCCAGAACACGCTCTGAAACCATCACTCCCTTCGGATTGTATTCCTTTACTTTCCATCCTGCTTCCTTTCCGGCGTGCAAACGGGCTGCAAACAAAATATTTTCTCCCTTCTCACCGGCAACGTACCACGAAATCTGGTCTTCAATTTTAGAAGAACTGATCACATTTTCCGATACCACAAATGCATACAGATTGAAATTATGG
>CBFGPJ010000041.1:0-11488 GCA_965650615.1 uncultured Fluviicola sp.
GCATCTACTCATCATGGTGAATCCGATGGACACGAATCACTTGGAAAGCACTTGAAAGTACGGGATTTAGCGGCTTTTGGAATTGCGGCCATTATCGGGGCGGGAATTTTTTCTACCATTGGTGAAGCCAGTTCGAACGGAGGTCCGGCAGTGATTTTCTTGTTTATTTTTACTGCAATTGCCTGCGGTTTTGCTGCTTTCGCTTATGCGGAGTTTGCATCCATGGTACCGGTTGCGGGTTCGGCATACACGTATTCTTACGTTGCATTCGGAGAGATCATTGCCTGGGTGATCGGTTGGGCACTCATTATGGAATACGCTATCGGGAATATCACTGTTGCCATTAGTTGGAGTGATTATTTTACCGGAATGCTCGAAGGAATAAACATTCATCTTCCCCAATGGATCCAAACAGATTACCTGACCGCCCATAACGGTTACAACGAAGCTGTTGCTTTGATGCAGGGAGGGAAAACCTTCGAAAACCTGGATAGTGGACTACAAGCTGCACATACGGCCTGGACGAATTCACCTACGATCTTCGGGTTTCATTTAATTTTCGATCTGCCGGCTCTATTTATTATCGTGTTGATCACCTGGCTGGTTTACCGTGGAATGAAGGAAAGCCGGAATGCAAGTAATGTGATGGTGGTCATTAAACTGGCAATAATCCTATTGGTAATTGCTGTTGGGATCTTTTATGTGGATACGGAAAACTGGAGTCCTTTTGCACCGAACGGAGTTTCTGGTATATTAAAAGGAGTTTCTGCCGTTTTCTTTGCCTATATCGGGTTTGATGCTATTTCTACTACAGCTGAAGAATGTGAGAACCCGCAGCGGGATCTTCCGCGTGGAATGATGTGGGCAATCATTATCTGTACTATTTTGTATGTCATTATTTCATTGATCCTTACCGGATTGGTGAATTATAAAGTATTAGCTGTTGGTGATCCGTTGGCATTTGTATTCCGTGAAATTGATCTGAAATGGATGTCGGGAATTATTGCGGTTTCTGCAGTTATTGCTATGGCTTCCGTATTGTTGGTTTTCCAGATGGGACAACCGCGTATCTGGATGTCTATGAGTCGCGACGGGTTGTTACCGAAGAAATTTTCCAAAGTTCACCCGAAATACAAAACACCGTCATTTGCAACGGTTGTGGTTGGTTTTGTGGTGGCGGTTCCGGCATTATTCATGAACCTGACAATGGTGACTGATCTCTGTAGTATCGGAACATTGTTTGCTTTTGTCCTGGTGTGTGGAGGGGTACTCATCCTTCAGAATAAAACAGATATTCCGAGAGGGAAATTCAGAACACCGTATGTCAATGGAAAATACATTTTGCCGCTTTTGGTTGTCGGAGGAATTGTCATTGGTTTTGTACAATATAAAAAAGAATTGACCGGTTTCCTGGTAAACGAATCCGAATTGAAAGAAACAAAAGATCTGATTGTTGACCTGACGGAAACGGAGTCTGCTCAATTGAAAGAAACGATCCTTGCAGCAGATAAAGAAGGGTTGGAGCGTATGGGGTCCGATTTGTTGGCTTATTTCGAACAAGCACCTAAGATCGACCTGAAAACGTCGCTTAAAGGAATTAAAAGTAACAGTAAAGCAGCAACGGTTGCTCAACTCGATCAACAAACCAAAGGCCGCTTGGTCCACTTCCTGGAAGGGTATGATGAGAAAGGATTGAAACTGATGGATTCGGATTTGGAGAAATATTATAGCCAGGGACCTAAAGTTCCGATCGAATCTGCGTTGAAGACGATTAATGTTGCGGGGAAACGCTTGTATAATAGTGGTTTTTCCCATTTTGCCCACAAAATCCCGACCTGGATATTCATCCTGTTTACCTTATTTATTACAGTTGTGACAATTCGGAAAAATCTTTCACTCATTCCACTTTTGGGCTTGCTTTCCTGTTTGTATATGATGAGCCAGATTGAATTGAGAAACTGGATTGCATTTGTAATTTGGTTGTGTGTAGGTTTGGTGATTTATTTCCTTTATAGCAGAAAGAATTCCAAATTGGGGTTGAGAAAAAGTGATTCAGCAAATTAGCAAATTAGCAAATTAGCAATTTAGCAATTTAGCAATTTAGCAATTTAGCAATATTACTAACAACTAATCCCTCGATGACCTCTTGAGATAACTACAAAGAGAATATACGTGCATTACTCACACTTGTAACACGACACATCCTCATCGGGAGCCCAAAATAAGTTTTGGAATACATCATGTATGGTTCAAGCATGGATTAAGTATAGATAGAGCATAGATAGAGTATGGAAATGTTATGGATTTAACACCTGATCGAAGGTGGTTTTACTGTGTTTCTAAGCTGTTTTGACGTCAAAATACAATCTTACTAACTAAAAAATTGAGCGATTATAGATCTGCTTTTGTTTCTCATAAATGTGCAATGTTGATTTTAGACACAATCAAACTTTTCAATTTTCCATGCGCCTTCGCTGAAGCTTGTGCCATCGCTAACCTTGCTCTGCCGTCTGCGTGCTGCTGAAGCTTTAGCAGAGGCGCAAGTGGCTTCACGAAGGCGAAGAGCTACTGGCGACATGCGATTAGCGCAAGCGTTTCTTCATTTTCAATTAGTTGAACCCTTTGAACTTTTTAATCTCCTTTCTATCTGTAACTTTATGAGAACCTTGTTTGTCTTACGGGTATAATAGGATGTTTAGTTCGTAATTCGTAATTTGACACCCGTAATTCTTTAAAAATGAAAGCTACTGCAATTTTCACTGCTTTATTCTGCGTAAGCCTTATTCTGGGAGCCTGCAAAAAGAAACCCGTTGATCCCAATAACGATGGAACTGATTACGCTTATATGGAAGTGTATAAAGAAAATACCATGGGAGTTATTTACAACGAAGCAACCAATAGTGTTGCCTATAATAAGCCGGATGCAAATGGAACATACAAAATCTACATTTCAAATTATGATGGGACCGGGGAAGTTCAGTTAACATATCCGGGATGGGCGGCAAACAGGCATCAATGGGCGGAAGAGTGGGATCCGAGCGGACAATACTTATACTGCTATATCGAAAAAACAGATTATGTCAATGAACCCGGTCATACGCGCATTCCGGAGGATGCAATTCCTGGTTATGGTGCCTACACGGACTTGTGGATTATTAAGCGGGACGGAAGTATGGCATGGCAAATGACCAATTTCCCGAATGACTACGATCATGGAATCATTCACGGGGCCATTTCGAATGATGGAACTATGTTTGCATGGACCGAGCGCGTTCAGGCACCGGTTTTCCTGGATTTGAACCTGGCTGCCGGAGCGTATGTATTTAAGGTTGCGGATGTGAGCTGGAATCCGAACCCGGTGTTTTCCAACATCAGAACGTATCAGCCGGGGGGTGAACTTGCCGGTGGGGAAGTGGAAAGCATCAGTCCTTCAAAAACGGATATCCTGGTTTACAGTACGTTTGAATCACATAATTTAGTTGCAACTCCGATTTACCGGATCGATCTGGCAAGTGGAAACACAACCAAACTAACAGAAGAAAGTTTTTCACAATCACCGACCTATACACCGAACGGGCAGCGGATTGTTTACATGACAGGCGCGTATTGTGATATTTTTCCGGGGCAACTCCAGGGCGCCGACTGGTGGGTCATGGATGCGAACGGCAATAATAAAAAACGCCTCACATACATGAATATGAAGGGCCATCCGCAAAGCGTGAACAGTTACCGTCTGGCCGGATCACTGTCTTTTATCAATGATTCTACCTTTATTGGCGGAGTGATGACACAATCTTTGGGATTAACCGGCTACAGTGCCTTGGTAAAGTTTTAATCCCCGACACTGATCTCATCCAGGAAAAACCAGGAAGGCTCACCTGCAGACGGGTGCCAGTTGAACAATTTTTTGGTTCCTTTTACTGTCAGTTTAACGTACCGGTAAGTTTTGTTTTCAGGATGGAACAGGTAGTTGCGAATAGCCTGTTCTTTTTGCTGTTCTCCCGCTACCGGGATACTCCCGACAGGAAAATAGGTAATCCCATCTGCTGAAATACTACAGGAAACTTCAGTAGGATGCAGGATCCAGCTTTTTCCGTTCCATAGTGAGTTGATAGAAATGTTTTTTGCAGTTGTTAAGCTGTCAAGGTCGAGGATCAGTTCCGTGTCCGTTCCGAACCAGCCCAGCCAATGAATGTTGTAATCACTGGCGCCGTTTACTCCGTTTGTCAGATAAGCAAGATTTCCGTCCAGGTATTTTTTGTCTGCTTGAACGGAAGCTGTAACAGACTTCTCAAAGGCTAAATTTCCTTCAATATTCACATCAATCATGCGCTTCAATGATTGGATGTACTCTTGTGGGGTCAATTCTGATTCATTGATCGTTGGTACCTGTTGTCGGATACAGGTCTTTTCAAAATCCTGAAGTGTTTCATGGAGTGCAGGAGCAGGTATTATTTTCCCATCTTTTTTAGAGTAAAAACCACGTTCTGAGAACATATTGTTTGCCGCGATCTCCATTTCTGCATATTGAAGTGGTAAACGCGCCAGTTGTACCCGCTCCAGTTTCTCCGGATTGTCTGATTTCAAAACGGCTTGTTCTGCCAGGTCGAAAAATTCATTGTACTCGGTCAGATGTTCTTCGGAGAAAAGTCCGTTTTGGTGTACGACCGGATGCTCATAGATCCAAAGCTTGCTCCCGGTTTCTTTCAGGTTCTTTTCCAGCGCACGGATGTACTGTGAAATGTACGGGGAAGCTGCTCCGTAAGTCGCATCAAGAAATCGCTGTTTCTCTTTTTCAAAATCCAGGTTTGGATTCCACATCAGTTTTGAGAGCAGGTATACTTTCAGTTCCGAAAATTCATAACCGGTAGTACTGTTCGATTGTTCAAACAAAGCATTGACATGGTTTTTGGTGAAAAATTGAATGTTCGGTTGAAGGATATGCAGGTTCGGAAAAGGAGAAATGCTGTGGTTGAAATTAATGGTGTAGTCCCACAGGAAGATGTTCGAACTGATTTTGCCCCAATCCTCCATATCTTTTTTGAAATCGGCACATTCCGGATTGGTTTCAATGGATTCATGCCGATGCAATTCGATGGTGCAAAGCATGATTTCTACATTTTTTCGCGGTTTAACTTTTAAAGGAGCTTTTCTGCTGTACTGATAAGCAAGTGTCGAAATAATTTTATCAGGAAATTGCTTTGCGATAGCGTTTACCAGCTGAATAATCGGTCCTGAAGGACTCTCTTCTTTAGCAATGATTTGCTTGCATTGGTCACACTGACAATAGGAGAAATTATCGTTTTGGCTCACAGACCATTTCTGTTTGTCGGGCTGTTTGCTCATTTCTATCCGCAGTTTTTCGGAAATGATCTTTCTGACTTCCGGATTACTGGGGCAAAGCTGATCAATACTTCTTTTTCCATTGACGAGTGCAAAATAATCCGGATGGTCCTGGAAGTATGTTTCACGCGGTACCAAGCGGTGAAAGGTATGCACGAAATAACCGTCCGGATAAATTTCTTCGATTGTATTCAGTCGCATCCAATCCTGGTATTCCGGATTATTTGGATAGTAAAGATTGATAATCCGGACATCGTTTTGCGGCTTGTCTTCCGTGATTCCGCACGGAAACCGGATCTCTTCCAGCTTCGGGTATTCGTAGGAATAGGGTGTGAAATAGTGAAATCCAAGGAGTTCTAATAAATGGTTTACGGCATAAGTTGTTCCTTTTCTGTTTCCACCTTCTATGGTCAGTCTTTCTTTTTGAACCGTAATACGGAATCCGTCCGGATGCAGTTTTTTGTTCTCTTTCAGGTGAATGTGAGTGCTTGGTCCAAGCGTTTCGGTTTTTGATAGCTGCGTTTTATTGATATTCATAAAGTGACGCTCCAAAAGAAGGAAAGCATTGCGCAGATCTGTTGATTGATCATTATCCAGGTAGATTTCCAACGTGGAATTGGATGCAATCCGAAAGAAGTCTTCCTTTGCAGAAGAGTTGTTCGGGTTAAGGAGAATTAAGATAAAAAAGATACAGAGTAAACGCATAAATGCAACAATTGAATTGCGAAAATAAGTCTTTTACCGCCTCCTTAATCCATTTTTGTCCGGATGAAAACAGGACAAAACGGTTCGCTGTAATTCTTCCGGTTTTTTCTTTTGCATTTTGAATTTTACATTTTCAATTAGTAGTATCTTTGTATTCGAAAAAAAATCGCTCAATAGCATGTTTGATAATCTTACCGATAAGTTTGAACGTGCCTTTAAAGTTTTAAAAGGACAAGGACAAATTACTGAAATTAACGTTGCAGAAACATTGAAAGAAGTTCGCAGAGCTTTGCTTGATGCCGACGTGAACTTTAAAACTGCCAAAGATTTCACCGTTCGTGTGAAAGACAAGGCAATGGGTGCAAATGTGTTAACAGCTATCTCCCCGAGCCAGTTAATGGTGAAGATCTGCCACGAAGAGTTGGTGGAGCTGATGGGTGGAAACGAAAGTGAGATCCAGATCCAGGGGAACCCGGGAATTGTATTGATGTCCGGGCTTCAGGGTTCGGGTAAGACTACTTTCTCCGGAAAACTGGCAAACTATTTAAAAACAAAGAAGAATAAAAAACCGTTATTGGTTGCTTGTGACGTGTACCGTCCGGCGGCAATAGATCAGTTACATGTGCTTGGAGAGCAGCTTGGAATTGAGGTTTACTCCAATAAAGAAGAAAAAGATCCGGTTAAAATTGCTACTGAAGCGATCAATCATGCCAGAAGCAAAGGCTTTAATGTGGTGATCGTCGATACTGCAGGTCGTTTGGCAATTGACGAAGCGATGATGGATGAGATTGCACGCGTTAAAGAAGCGATCAAGCCAACAGAAACGTTGTTTGTGGTGGATTCCATGACCGGTCAGGACGCCGTGAATACAGCGAAAGCGTTTAACGATCGCATCAATTTTGACGGGGTTGTCTTAACCAAATTAGATGGTGATACACGTGGTGGAGCTGCTTTGTCGATCAAAACAGTTGTAGATAAACCGATCAAATTCGTTGGTACGGGTGAGAAGATGGATGCACTGGATGTATTCTATCCGAAACGGATGGCTGACCGTATTTTGGGAATGGGTGACGTGGTTTCATTGGTAGAGCGCGCTCAGGAACAATTCAACGAAGAAGAAGCACGTAAGCTTCAGAAACGCATTCAGAAAGACCAGTTCGATTTCAATGATTTCTTAGGACAGATCCAGCAGATCAAAAAGATGGGGAATGTCAAAGATTTAATGGGCATGATCCCTGGAATGGGGAAAGCCGTTAAAGATGTGGATATCCAGGATGACGCATTTAAGCATATCGAAGCGATTATTTACTCGATGACTCCGAAAGAACGTGCAAATCCTTCCATTATGAATGGTCAGCGCAAAACACGCATTGCAAACGGCTCCGGAACAAATATCCAGGAAGTGAATAAATTGCTTAAACAGTTCGAGGATACGAAGAAAATGATGAAAATGATGAGTAATCCGAAGAACATGATGGGTATGATGAAGCAGATGAAAGGAATGCGTGGCGGAATGCCGGGTATGTAATTATGAATGATCAATGGATTAATTATCAAGTGATTTTCTTGATAATTGATAATTAACTCATTTATAATTTAATATGGTAGACTTCAAACTTTCATCAGACCAAACTTATTCTACGCGTTTTCGTGAAGCAGGAATGCATTTCTTCAAAGAAGCCTGTGATTTTGTAGCGAATCTTCCTTATGGAAGGAATGCGAACCGGGAGGATTTTGGCCTGGTACTTTCTGAAGGAAAAGGAACTTGTTCTTCAAAACATGCTTTATTGGCAACCCTGGCTTTGGAAAATGAACATCCTGAAATTGACTTAATTGCCGGGATTTTCCTGATGAGTGAAGAAACCCATTCAAAATTAAACGGTTTTTTTGCGGATAAAAGTTATTCAAATATTCCTGAATGCCATTGTTATCTTCGTTTCAATGGTGAACGTTTCGATTTTACAGATACATCCAATGGCTTGGAACGGATCGCTCCGAAACTGGTCCGGGAGCAGCGTATTGATCCGAATCAGGTGAGCGATTGGAAAGTGATGATCCACAAACATTACTTGCAAGGTTGGTTAAACAGAAATCCGAATCTTTCATTGACTTTGGATGAAATCTGGAAAGACAGGGAAGAGGCAATTGGATTGTTGAGTCAGTAATTACTAGTCTGTAGTAATTTTTTACAAATCTGTGTCGGATTTTACACGTGTTCGTGATATTGCGAAATTATGTCAAAAAGCAAAAAATGCACTCACTTTCGGTTACCTAATCCAGTATTTTTTTCAATTCCTCTTTGGAACAAGCACCTGTAATCCGTTTAAATTCTTTTCCGTCTTTAAAAGCGATAAACGTTGGAAAGGCTGTTGCTCCCAATTCTTTGGCCAGTTGCGTTTGAGAACCTCCGTCTACATAAATAACGGTATATTCTTTTGATAATTCTGTAACAATCAGGCTCATCTTTTTACAGGGCGGGCACCACTCAGCGCCAATGTCCACAAGAACCGTTCGATCCGTTGGAATGGAAGCTATAAATTCGGATAAATTCACTTGTTTGACCTCCTTTTTCCCTTCCACCGGAAGATCTTCCAGATTCCAGGCATTCATTCCGCCTTGCAAATTAAAGACCCTTTCAAATCCCTCTTTCATTAGCCATTTTTGAGCAGCAGTACTTCTGCCTCCGGCAAGACAATAAATGTAAAGTGGCTGATGCTTGTCAAGAGAAGCAACACGCTCTTTAAATTGCTCGAAATTGTTCCAGTCGGCCTGGAAAGATCCTGCAATATGTCCCTGATTATATTCATTGGCGGTGCGTACATCCAAAAGTTGCGGTTTATTCTTCTGAATGGAGTCGTAAAACGATTTAGCTGTCAATTCTCCGCCTTGTGAAAAAGTATATCCGGAAAATGTTAAGAAAAGCAACAATACAGTTTGTGCTGTGAAAAATTTAATATAAGTCATTGTTTTTCAAATAATTGTAATTTGATAAAAACAAGGGTTTGTTGAAGAATATTCAACTTTTGGAAACCAAATCACCCTTTCTGACGTAAATGTAGGCAATGTCCATTTGGAATAGTTGTAAAAAACTGTTAATTTCGATATCAATAAATGTTAGAAAATTCAAATACGATAGCTTATCAACACTTAGACTCTATGCTTCGCCGATACTTATTCTTGTTGATTTTACTTACCACAGTTACTTCTATAACAAGAGCACAGGACGTTTGGTTACAAAATCATTTTTCTCCGAATTCAGGGTGTGCTCTATCAAATATGGAGACGGTTACTGTTTTGGTGAACAATAATTCGGGGGTAATTATGCCATCGAATACCATTCAGGTTTATTATCGTGTTGATGGAGGAACAATAGTAAATCAACCCTTATCTTCCAATTTGACTGCCGGGGCTTCATGGAATTTTAGTTTTTCACAAAAGGCAGATTTGTCTGCTTGTGGTGCTCACATTATGAAGGTATGGGTCACAAGAGCAGGAGACGCTAACCAATTGAATGATACGTTGGTTTGGACGGTCCAGAATGATTGCCCGATCGTTCCGGGAACCGTTACTTCAGATATTACAGTTTGCCAGGGAGCAAATGCAGGAACGCTATCACTTTCAGGTTGGTCATACGGTACCATTACATCCTGGCAATCTTCTACTAACGGCGGAGCAAGCTGGACGCCGATTGCAAATACGACCCCGTCCTATGCATATAACAACGTTACTCAAAATACACAATACAAAGTCATTATAGATGGTGGTTATTGTCCTGATGATACTTCGGGATATGCTACCGTAAGTGTTCAGACTCCGCCTGTTCCGGGAACTTTGTCAGGATCAGATTCTTTGTGTGAAAACATGGCAAGTGGCGTTTTAACCCTTTCGGGAAATAATCAGCCGGTTATACAATGGGAATATTCCACCAATGGCGGCGGTACCTGGACAACTGTTGCAAATACCACAACGACTTACAACTATTCGGGTCTGACAAGTACAACAATTTATCGTGTATTGGTAGATGGTGCAATTTGTTCGGATGCTTATTCCGATACCGCAATGATCTATGTTGACCCGATTTATCCGCCAACAGTATTAACGGGAAGTGATTCTTTATGTATTACGAATGCAACCGGTTTTGTTACTGCAACCGGAAGTTTTGGACCGGTTTTAAACTGGGAATCTTCGATAGATAACGGCGCAACATGGACCGGATTGGGAAATACAGGAGGAAGTCAGGGATATGTTAATCTCACTCAAACGACTTTTTACCGGATGATAACGGAAGGCGGACAATGTCCTGACGTCATTTCCGATACGGCAATTATTTATGTTCAACCATTACCGGCACAGCCAACTATCGGGCTTTCCGATACGGTTTGTGCTGCATCAGTAGTTGGAATATTGAATATGACCGGTGCCACAACTCCTATCCTGGATTGGGAGTCATCAGTTGATGCAGGAGCCACCTGGACTGGACTTGGAAATACGACCGCATCTTATGACTACAGCGGACAAAGTGTAACGACCATTTACAGAGTGCAGTTGGAAGGTTTGTTTTGTCCGGATTATTATTCCGATACGGCAATTATAAAATTAGACACTGCTCCGGTTGTGGGTGTTTTGAATCAAAGCGGAAGTGCGTGTGAATACACATCAGAAGATTTACACCTGGTTGGTTCCGTTGCAGATTCCTTGTACTGGCAATTTTCTACTGATAATGGTGTGACTTGGCAAACCATTCCGAATTCAGATACCATTGATTACAATACTTTTGCAATTACACAGGATGTTCAATTCCAGGTCGTTGCTTTGAACGGAGTTTGCCCGCCGGCAACTTCCAATCAGGTTACAATTATTATGTTACCGGCTCCGATTGCAGATGCAGGTGTGGATACGGCAATCTATTTGGGTGAATCAGTCACTTTAAATGGTTCGGGTGGTGTTACCGGGATTTGGATGCCGGGTTCAACACTTTCGGATTCAATGATTACAAATCCGGTAGCGACGCCAGCTGTTACAACTGCTTATTCATATAACATAATTGATGCTTCCGGATGTATAGGAAGTGATACCGTAGTTATTACTGTTATGGATCCGATCCAATTTAATATTCGGAATATTATCACAATGAATAATGATAGTATTAACGATACCTGGAACATTACAGGAGTGGAATTTTTCCCGATGACATCTGTTAAGGTGTTTAACCAGTATGGAAAGCTGATTTATGAGAATGGGGATTATAAGAATGACTGGAATGGTAGTTACAGAGGCTCTGAATTGCCCAATGGGACCTATTATTATGTTGTTTTGAAAGGAGGAACGGAAGAAGAATATAAAGGAACAATTACATTATTGGGAAATGAATAAATTACTACTGCTTTGTGTTTGTTTATGTTGGGGAAGTCTATACGGCCAACAGGTTCCTTTTTATAAT